>JAFRCG010000021.1 GCA_017404515.1 Candidatus Saccharimonadota bacterium
CTGGCATGACAGTGGTTTCTGACTGCTGACTTGGAAAGCAAAAATGTCATAATTGGTAAACGGCAATAATATACATTTTTGCTTTCCAAATCTAAATAATCAAGCAGTCTAAAACCACTGTGCATGCCACCCGCTTCTCCTTCTATTCCACCTTTTCCCGTCGGTATCCGCTTTCGTATGTATTTGCAGGCAATTATTATTGGAATGGAACAAATGCTGGAATGCTAGCTAATCAAGGGATCTTGGTTGACATGGTAACACTTACAAACTATACAGCAACTCAAATCGTCGGTATGAGAATATCTAGCGTATTAACTCCGCAAGATCCAGGCGACGATAAAAGAACTGGGTTCCCTCTCTGCCAAGTCTCGCAGCGGAGAGTAAACCCGTTGGCCTTATTAAGGTTATTCTGGGGGAAGAGATTGCTACTAACCATGCCCAGGGCGTACGCACTACTATCACTGTAGGCTGCGGTAGACCACCAGTTCCCGTGGGCGTCCTGGTTGTACAGGTTACCATTGCCCCAGACATAGTAGCCTGAGAACACATACGAAAGCGGATACCGACGGGCAGATGTGGAGCGGGATGGAGGCATAACAGGAAGGGGGCTCGTAGGTTTTGATAATGTTGTAAAAAATACAATATTATTATTGTGGAATTGTTAATGGTTGTGGTATAATTGACCTTGCCAGAACAATACAACCAGAACGCGTTTTTGTATGTACTTTCCCTGATAGGCCAAGTACCCTACAGAGACGAAGTTGTATAGCATATTCAAAACGATAGCAAAAAACCAAAATAGCGACCATATGTTGCTTAGAGCGGTTTTTTGCTCCGTTCTGGGTATTGTTCTGGCGAACACGCATGTGGTCGCTATTTTGTTTAATAGCATGACATAGGCCACTAAGCGTGAGGAGATATAAGCAACTTAGGAGGTATATATGTCAAATAATCGTATTAAACAGTTTAATTTTCGGAGGAAAATATTACTTTCTTCAGAAAAGCGGGCAGTTGTGGCTTCAGCTACCGTATTTTTGGTAGCTTTTTTGACTACACTTATCGCTTCTTCTATCTTGGCGCCAATTGATTCTTCTAACGCCACTGGTACTACAGTTACGGCTAATATTAACGCCTCAGATTATTATCTAAACATTACCTCCCATGATGTTGAAATGAACTTATCCTCCTCAATTACGGGCTCCTATGCTGCAGCTTATGACACTATTACTACCAAGACCAACTCTCCGTCCGGTTATAAGCTATATGTTTCGATGGAAAGAGACTCAGATTATGATGCCTCTCATCCAGGAAACGCCCTCTACAAGAATGGAGACAGTACTGTTAGTCCATTTATATCTCCCACTAACGGTACTTTCTCTTCCCCGGCTGCACTCGACATGAACACTTGGGGTATTAGTGTTAGTAATACTTCTACTGGCAAAGAATCTACCTTCTTTGCTGTTCCACTATTGAACTCTCCGCAGCTTCTCCAAACTACATCATCGGCTAATGAATCTGGCGTAGATAAACGGCTAGATTTTGGCTTTGCAGCTAATGCTGCTATGCCAATGGGATCTTACGCTGGTACCATACTTTATACTGCTACAGCCAATGCTAATAGCAGCGGGAACAATGAACTACTGGTCACTCCGGCTTCTACCGCTTCCCTAGCTGGTGGAGAATCTGTAGTTATTACTACCTCACTATATACTAATTATCCACTAGAAACCGACCAGGTAGGGGTTACTATTGGCGGCAATACCTGTACGGTTACGGCAGTTGTTACCAATGCGTCGGTTGGCACCAAGGAAATTACTTGTACCTTGCCAGCTAGCGCTACTGCCGGTAAAAAAGATGTAGTGGTTAATATCCCGCTTTTTGGCTGGAACAAGACTTTGACCGAAGGCTTCCGCTATGGCGATTTCTGGAGTATTACTTACATGCAGGATATGACGACAGAAATATGTAACACAGTCTATACACCTTCCAATGTCGTAGGCGCTGCTGCAAGTATTATTACTGACAAAGCTAACTATACCGCTACAGCCGATGGCACCAACCAAGTCCCACAGCGCACTCTATACGATTATCGTGGAATAAATGGAACTGGTACGGCTGCAAATCCAGCTACTGGCTCTAATGTGGCAGCCTACACTGTCAAGAAGCTTGCTGATGGTAACTGTTGGATGACGGACAACTTGAAGCTGACACTAACTGCTGGACAAGCGGTTGCTATTGCCAAGAACTCCGATGGCACCGCTAATGGCACCTGGACACCGGTAGCGTCCACTGGCGATGGCTCTGCCACAGAAGCGCTCAACCGTAATACCAAGGCCAATGACGCAACTACCGGTCAATGGTATTACTCTTGGTGGGCAGCTACAGCTGGCTCAACTGAATCAACTGGTGGCACAGATGCTCAAAATTCTATTTGCCCTGTGGGCTGGAGGCTTCCATCCGTCTATGGCACCGTTCAGGGTAAATCGTATGGTAATCTCACTAATGTTTATGGCATTACTACAAACGGCACATCTAGTGTCTCTGGCGACTATACTTCTACACTAGAATCTAATGTCCTTAACTTCGCTCGCTTTGGTTACTACTACAGTGGCAGCCTGAACGCTAATAATTCCTACGGCTACTACTGGTCGTCTGCGGCGAACAATGCTAACGACGCTTACGGCTTGTACTACAATTCAAGCGATGTCCGCCCCCAGCGCAGCAGCCTCAAGTACGGCGGTCGTAGTGTGCGCTGTGTAGCCCTGTAGGCTTGTCGCCTTTCTCCGCTAGTTCTCCGCCCGTTCTCCCCCACATCGGAGAATGGGCTGTCGGCCTAGAGAGATAAAATGGGCAAATATTGATATAAATAATCTGAGAGTGAGGAGAAAAAGTGCCAGGACGAGAAAGAGAGATTATCGAAAATCAAAAGGCTTTGGCTAGAAAAGCTGCCTATGTCCGTCGCAAAAGGACGGTGATGGACCGTGAGAAAACAAATGATCGTTTGGTGATTCTCTTTCATTCTGACGGTAAGTGGTGGAAGATTGCTGGAAAATCAGTAATCTACTATACCAAATTGATTGCGCCTAGAATCAAGAAAAAACCAAATGTTCTGCCGGATGATGACTATTCTGACAAATCAGAGCAGGGTGTAATTATGGTGGGCGACATTGAAAATTTTCTTGAGAAGGTGAAATCACTTGGCCTCAAAGAAGTTAAAGAAAGCAACGAAGAGTATCGTGCGGTAGAACTAAGTCAAAAAGTGACTCCGGAAGAATATAATGCTTTGGTCAGAGAAGATGAAGAAAAATGGGAAATGATTGGACGGATGTTGATGCCAGCGGTGAATTGGCCTGCTATTAAATCAACATTACTGGCGACGCTTAGCTTGACTAGGGAAACTACCAGACATTTTAGTGCACCTTTGCAGCGAACGATAGGCGATGGTATGATGCTAGATGTGGTTGATATGATAAAAAATCTTAATATGACCGCTCATCGTCAAAAAGACCCACTGGAGGGTCTTATTTTTATGGAAGAGAGGCTAGATAGTTTGGACGCGTATCTGATGTGTGTAACACAACTAAGGTTGTTCCAGTCAAATAAAGCTTATGATTACGCAACGCTAACACAACGGCTAAGAAAATTAGTAGAAAAAGAGCTAAACAAAGAAAGTAAAAGACAAAAATGACATCAATTGAGTTGCCGTATCTTTTGGAAGGAAAGATTGAGCGTGAATGGCTGGAAAGAAAACTCTATATAGCTTTTATGGCGGCGCGGAAGAGAAAACTTGCGACTAAGGATGAATATAGTTTTGAAATGAATTGGCGGGAAAATATTTCTCTGCTTGCGGATGATATTTTGCGGTGCAGATACAAACCTAGTCGTGGGATTGCTTTTATTGTGAAAAAGCCGGTGATAAGGGAGATTTTTGCAGCGCCTTTTAGGGATAGAGTGGTACATCACTTCTTATATAATATGGTGGCGGATTGGTGGGATAAACGACTAATTTATAATTCTTTTTCTTGTAGGAAAGGCAAGGGCGTGCTTTTTGGAGTAAAAAGATTAGATAAAGACATCAAGCGAGCGACGCAAAATTATACGGTTCCGGGATATGTTATCAAGATGGATATTCAGGGATATTTTATGAGTTTGTCGCGCGATAAACTTTTTGAACGCGTAATGTGGGGTCTAAAACGCCAATACAAAGATAAAGGACCAATATTTCAGCTGCTTAAATATTTGTGGTACGAAATTATATTTGACGATCCGGTGAGAGGCGTGAAATTACGCCCGCCAATTTCGGCTTGGAATGAGTTGCCAGAAAATAAGAGCTTGCTGCATCAGCCAGATGGCAGAGGAATTGTAATTGGAAATTTATCATCGCAGCTACTTTCCAATATCTATCTCGATCAGTTAGACAGATTTATAACAATGCGGCTTGGATATAAATATTATGGCAGATATGTGGATGATTTTTATATCGTAGTGCCGGAGGGAAAATATGCGCAAGCCAAAAAAGATGTCAAAGTAATAGAAGATTATCTTTTGGGGATAGGCTTGGTACTGCACCCAAACAAGCGATATATACAGAATGTAGACCGAGGCGTAGCATTTCTTGGAATGGTGATCTATCCTTATAGGATTGTGCCCGGGCGTAGATTTAAGGAAAGCTTCTACCGAGCGGCATATGAGTATGAGGCGGGGCTAAGAAAAGACGAGGCGATTATTTCGTATTTGGGATATTGTAAGCACTTAAAGGGTAGAAAGCTTTGCCAAAAGGTGTTCAATTCTGTGGGGTGGGAATATACGATATAAATTGTTTGGGTGAGGGGCGTTTGTCGAGAGAACGGGCGGAGAACTAGCGGAGAAAGGCGACAAGCCTACAGGGCTACACAGCGCACATTACGACCGTTGTTCTTGTTGTTGTTGTTCTGGGGGTTGACATTGCTTGAATTGTAGTTCAAGTTGTAAGCGTTGTTAGCATTGTTCGCCGCAGACGACCAGTAGTTGCCGTTGGAATTATTATTGTTCAGGCTGCCACTGTTGTAGTTGCCAAAGCGAGCGAACTACAAAACATCAATCGCCTAGAACTCCAGTATCGCTTGGTCAAGAGAAACAACTTATAATTGAAATCATCCCTTGGGATTATCCCAAATTAGCCTCGTAGTAGCGAGGGTGTTTCTGTTCTCCCGGAGATGTAGGGCCAGAGGGCAAGCAGATCTTCCCTTTGGGGCCTCGCCCCTCAGTATAATTATAAGACTACTTTAGGAGCCTTCTCAATTCTTGCGTATTTTTGCAAGCCATTAGCTGATTACGGAGTTCTTTGCTGCCATCCTGGCTGTTGATATACATTTTGAAAAAATGTTTGAGCGGTTCGTACGGATAATGAGAATTGCGATTTTCTAGTTCTTTTGCACGAGCGTCATACAAATCTAAGTGATATAGGAAAAGTTCTTTTAGCTCTGTTTGGGTTGGCGTATGGTCTGTAAAACAATATGGGTTTTCAAAGACGCCACGTCCAATCATAAAACCATCAATTTGAGGATATTTTGCAGCAAGGGCCTTAGCGGCAGATTTGTTTTTGATGTCTCCGTTAAAAATTATTTTGGTATTAGGAGAAATTTGATCTCTCAAATTTAGGATTTCGGGGATGAGCTCGTAGTGGGCAGGCACCTTACTCATTTCTTTCCTAGTGCGAAGATGAACAGTGAGTGCAGCTAAATTTTGCTCTAGCAAGAGTGGTAGCCAAGTTTTGTATTCGTCAATAAAAGTATAACCAAGACGAGTTTTGACTGAGACTGGTAGATTTGTGGCATTTTTAGCGGTTTTGATACACTCTATGGCGAGATCTGGCGTGGTAATCATAGCGGCCCCACCACCAGCCTTATTGACATGGCGGTCTGGACAACCCATGTTGATATCTAGGCCGTCAAAGCCTAATTTTTCTAGAGCGGCAGCGGTATCTGCAAAATGAGCTGGATTCTTTCCCCAAATTTGGGCAACGATTGGTGATTCTAGGTTTTTTCCATTTTGGTCTTTTGCAATGTCTAATCTTTCTAAAGCGTCGTGCCGGCCTTTTTCTGAAGCGTAGCTAGAAACATTGGTAAATTCGGTAAAAAATACATCTGGTCTGCCAGCTTTAGCAATGACTTGGCGAAACACTATATCTGTAACGCCTTCCATAGGAGCTAGAATCAAAAAATGGGGAGGGAGTTTTTGCCAGAAAGAATTAGTATTTGACATATTTAGATAATTATAACATAGTTTTAGGAAAAGAAAAGCGGAATAAGTAAAAAGGTGGAACAAAATATTCCGCCTAGGGTGGTTTGAGCTTAGACAACGCCGCTGCCTTTGCAGACAGGACAAGTTAAGTTTGGCGCCCAAAATTGGACAATAATTCCCTTTCCGTCACACTTTGGACACTTTTGCTTAGCACAGCAAGCTGCAGCTCCTTTTTCTGTCAAATGTACTCTACCACATTTTGGGCAGTTGTAAGTTGTACTCAATCATTTCACCCCCTTTCGATTGAAGTGTTAGTATTATATTAGATATTAGGTGCAGTGTCAAGCAGAAGCTTAATGAATTCTAGGATATCTTTGATGCCTTTTTCTGAGTTTGGACTAAGGGCAAGTTCTGGGTTTTCCAAAAAGTCTAGAGTTTTGATGTGTGCATAGACGGCGGCAATCATAGCTTTTAATTCTTCCTCTTCTTTTTCGGTGTATTCATAGATTTTGTCGTGGACGGCAAGATCGTCGTCTGGAACAACAAAGAGAATGTGGGCTTTCTCTATTTTATATTTACCGTAAGTGGGTGACAGATTAAGTAATAATTTATAGAATCCGAGCTGCAGGCGATATTTGTAAAGTGTTGGATGAGAATTCCATTTTTTGTCTTTGAATCCGGAAGTTTTGAAATCATAAATTTCGATGGTCTTGTCTTCTTCGTTAATATTGATGTGGTCGATTTTGCCGGTAAGAGGAATATTATTAAGGCTGATGTGTTCGTGGTAGAAATTGACCTCTGCTTTGGCGTTTTTGGCGCGCAAAATATTGCCAAATTTTTTGAGTGAAGAGCGGAGTGAAGCCTCACCTTTTTCGATGATATATTCTAAGTCCTCAGGCGGAATAGGTGCGCCAGCAACTTGTTCCTTAAAAAACGAGATGGCATCATCGTCTGATAGATTAGCATTAGTAACTTGTTCAAAAGTAGCGTGGACAAGATTTCCAAAAGTGAGAGCTTTGGAATAAGTTTCGTCTGGGGCACAGAGGACTTTTTGATGGTAAAATGCCATTGGTCCGGCGTAGGCAATATCTATAAAAGTGGTGATATCTGTAGCGCTGAGCTTGTAATTTTCTAGGCGCTTTAGCAAAATGTCTTTGAGATTACCATCTAGATGTTGATAATTTGAGAGCCAGTGGGCTTTTAAGTTGCTTTTCTTTTGGTCTTCTGGGAGATTTTCATAGTGTTTGATGACGATTTTGCTATCCTCTGGCAAGAATGGTGAAATAATAGTATCGTCTTTTTCGTATTCAGCAAGATATTCTAGTCTAGCTGGCGATTTGTCGTCAAAATCTTTGACGGAATTGGTCATAATGAGATGTTTTTTGGCGCGAGTAATAGCCACAAAGAACAAGCGGAGGCGCTCATCTTCGGTGATGCCGGTGTGACGAATTGAAGCTAGATTAGGTGGAAGAGACAAGAAATTATTATTACCCTTAGCATTGCCCCAAGAACGATCATCCGTGGCAACAATGAAGACATATTCAAACTCCAAGCCTTTGCTTTTGTGCGCAGTAAGGATTTGAATAGAGTCATTAGATTCTTGGTATGGGCTGGTATTTAGGAGCGCCTCCTCGGCGGTTTCGTAATCATTCACAAAGTTGATTAGATCTTCTAATTTGAGCACACCGGAATTGTTGTTATGTGCTTTGATGGCGGCGCGAAGGACAGAAAGATTTTCGTAGAGGCCAAAGGTGTCATAACTAGTTTCAGATTTACTGTAGTAACTAAGGAAGTTAGAACGAATAGTTTTGCCATCTGCTAGTTTGATATCGGTGGCGCCGATGAGGTAGTCGATGAATATTTCTAATGGAGCGTTAAAAGAAACGCGGACTAGTTCGGAAAGTAATGTGGCGGCGGATTTTAGCTTCTCGTCATTACTACTCAAAAGGTAATCGAGAGTAGTTTGTTTCTCTCCAGATTTTCTTTGGATGGCTTGAATAACAGTTAGCATTGGAATTTCCCAAAACGGGAAGGACAAGATTTCTAAGAACAAATGAACGGGTTGCTCGTTTTTTGATAATTTGTAAATAAAATCTGAAAGGGTTAAAAGCTCATGAATGCGTTGATCTTCAAAGACATTATCGCGCTTTTCGTAGGAAATATTGATGTCGCTGTAGGATTTGAGATATGGTAGAAGTGGTAGAACATATTTGTGCTTTGGTGTGATGACGGCGATTTCGGACTGAGGAACGCCAGATTCGATGAGGCTATGTATTTCAGAAGCAACCCAGTTGTATTCGGCGGAGGACTCCAAAAATTCGTGACGGGAGATATCGGCAGTTCTGACCTTGGCGGCGGTGAGCTTTTTGAGGATGCTTTTGCTCTTGGCAAAAGATTCAACAATTTGCTCGCGAATACGATAGGAAGTGTCCAAGATTTCTGAGCCGGAGCGGTAATTCTCTACCAGGGTGATAATTTTGGCATCGTAGTGAGTCTGAAAATCTAACAAGTTACTAGCGTTGGCGCCTTGGAATGCAAAAATTGCTTGATCGTCATCTCCTACCGCCATGATAATAGGTTTTTCGTAATCGGTAAGGCTATAAATTAGCTCTGCTTGAGCGGCGTTGGTGTCTTGGAATTCGTCTAATAAAATATACTGGTAGTTTTCCTCCAAAGTAAGCCTAAAGCCATTGTCAGTTTTTAGGATATTGATGGCTTGCTGAATCATGTCGGAAAAATCAAAGAAACCCGAAGCATTTAGATACTCTTCATATTTAGCCATGATGTTTGCTAGGCTGAGGAGCTTTTTGTTAGCAATGCGATTTTTGAGACGGAAGTTTCCGTTTTCGTCTAGCTCAAAATGTTTGGTTTTCCAGGATGTGAGTGGAGAGACGGATGGTTTTTCTTTGGCGGATTCGGTTTCGTAGATTGAATTTAGCTCAAGCAGCAGGGCGTTGGCTTCGCGTTCAATATTGACAGCGATAGGATCTTTTTTGGTATATCTACTAAGTACTTCCATGATGGGGAGATAGACTTTTGCTGTTGCCTCGTTAAACTTCATACCCTTTTGATAGTTTTTGAGGCATTTGTCTAACTCTGGGTTGAGTTTTTCGGTAATTTTGATATTGTCTTCGGCGATAGTTTTGAGGTCGGCAGAATCTAGTCTGGCAGATTTGGCAGAAGAAATAGTATCAATGATATCCCGGGTTTTGGCGGTTTTCATGATATCAAATGGCGGCAAGGACTCCTGAATTTCGTGGATGATTTTGTATTGAGTTACGGTGTCGATTGGAGTATCTAGATTGCGATCGTATTCGTCACTTGTGGCGTAATTTTTGTATTTGGCAATAATATCTGAGCCAAAGGCATGATAAGTATGGATATTTACTTTGCCGGCAGCTTGCCCAATCATGGAGCGAAGGCGATTTCGCATATTGCTAGCGCCAGATTCTGTAAAAGTAAGACAGAGGATATTTTCTGGGTTGGCATCAGTATTTTTTAGGATATATTCTACTTTAGAAGACAGGAGTTGGGTTTTGCCTGTCCCTGGGCCGGCTAAGACTAAGAGTGGCCCGTCTAGATATTCTACAGCTTGTTTTTGGAGATCGTTTAGTGGCATATTCTTCCTTATAAATTAGCAATATAATTTTGAACTTGAGTAATAATATCTTTGAGGGTAGTGGCAGAGTCTGGAATGATAAAATCTGGATATTCTGATAGTGATTTGATGACAGATAGACCTTCGGTTGTGGCATTTTTCTTGGCGGTTTGATGATTTTTGAGCGCTTGACCAAAACTAAAATTGCGAGATTCTGGCGAGCATGAAAGCACTAAATCTGCTATACCACAGGAAAGTCTGAGTGTCTTGGTATCGGCATGATTGGCTTGCAGCAGTTCTTGCATTTCGGAGGCGACAGTAGTAAGATATGGCATTAATTTTGAAATATCAGTATCTTTCTCTGGTTTTTCCTGGCCGGATTCGCCATAGAGACCAGCGCCAATAGCATAGATATTTTTGAGTGCGCCGCAAAGTATAATACCTAGGGTGTCTTTGGTATATTCAACGGAAATTTTTTCGGTAGAAAAGAGGTTTTCTGAAATTTCGGAACTAGCGGTTAGCGTGATGGATTTTTCTTGGGCGGTAATATCATCAGCAAAAGCAGCCCCACCAAGAGCACTAAAGCTAGAAAAATCAGAAAAAGGCTTTAGCGACAAGAAGCCTTTACTGGCACAGATAAGATGTATATTTTTAGGAAGCTGCGGTAGGATATTTTGATGTTGATCTGACGGTGCGGCATAGATAATAATTTCTGTGTCTGATATAGCTTCGTCTAAACTAATGTTAGGAAATTTGATGGGATCATAATATTTGGTTTCATGACCGTTGTAACTGAGAATTTTGCCTAGAGCTTCGCCAAAAGCGCCAGCGCCCAAAATTGATACTTTCATAATAATAATTATACTCTATGAAAGAGGTTTTTAAAAATTATTCATCTGGTGATATACTCAAAATGACTAAATTTTCTAGATGTGGAGTTCTTGGGAAGAAATTATAAGGGGTAATATTCTTAATGTGGTATATTTTTGTAAGGATTTCTAGGTCTCTGGCCTGAGTAGCGGGGTTGCAAGAGAGATAAATAATGTTTTTGGGCTTAGTTTCCAAAAGTTTTTCTAGCAATTTTTGATCACAACCAGCACGAGGTGGGTCTAGAATAACGGTTTGATCAGGAGCGATATAAGACAGGACATCTTCGGAATTTGACAAAATTGCCGTGGCATTAGAAACTGACGAGGTGTTCTTCTCTAATTCTTTGAAGGCCGCTTTGCTGTTCTCTACTAGAGTTAGATTCTTGTCGCCTGCGACAGATAGGCCGATAGTGCCAACTCCGGCGTATAAATCTAAAACATTTTCGGTTTTGATGTGCTCTTTGATTTTTTCTAGAGCCATTTCGTAAACCGGTAGGTTGATTTGGAAAAAACCATTAGGCGAATAGGAATATTCTTTGCCTAAGATTTTGTCGGTGAGATTTGGAAAAACTGGATGGGGCTTGTTGTTTTCGTAGAGACCGCCAGAAATTTCGCCAGTTTGGTTGGCGCGCAAAAGCAAAGATTGATATTTTCTGGCTTCGGCGTGGTTTTTGTTGAGATCGGTAATGATTTTGGTGGCGTGTTCAAAAATTTCTGGACGCTCGATACTGGAAGATGAAATTGGCATTTTGTGGTGCGTACCGCGAATATGGAAGGCTAGATCTATCTTTTCGGTTTCATTATTCCAATAGAGTGCATATTCCATTTTGTTGCGGTAAAAGAAATCGTGATTGTCTGTTTGGACAGATTTTGGGAGTAGATTTTCGTCTATCTTGAGATTAAACTGTCGGAATAGTTCCTCTAGGATGAGCTTTTTCTGCTTAAGTTCGTAAGTATAATCCATGATTTGCCAGGGGGAAGTAGAGAGAAAACATAAATCTTTTGGTGCTATTCTGTGTTCTGATGGATTTTTGACTTCTTCAGCAATCGCTTCAAAATAATGGCTTTTTTGCTTGATGATTTTATATTTGACGACAGTCTCTCCGGGCAAGGTATTCCAGAAGAAACCTTTTTTGCCATCTTCCCTAGCGCCAATTCCCTGTCCACCAGGGACTAATTTTTCAATGCGGACTGGCTGGTCGGTGACGGTTATAGGAAGTTTTGACATGATTATTCATACCTCAGGGCGTCAATTGGATCTTTTAAGCTAGCTTTTCTGGCTGGGGCAGTTCCGGCAATGAAAGCAATTGCCATGATAATAACAGTAATAACCGCCATATTTAGAGGGTTAAATACTACTAGTTCAAAAGTTGGAAAATCGGCGAGGAAAGTGCTATGCGCAATAGCGTTGACAGAATAGCCAATTATCATAGAAATGGTAATGCCAAGGACGGACCCCCAGAAGCCAAGTAGAATTGCCTCGATAGAAAATTCGAGGAAGATTTTGCTTTTGCTCATACCAAGGGCTTTTTCCAAGCCAATTTCGCGGGTGCGTTCTTGGACAGACATATAGAGTGTATTGATGATTCCGATGGCTGCGGCCAAGAGTGCTATACCACCAAAGATGTTGAAGACAATGAGAATTGCATCAAAGAAAGTACGAATCATGCCAACAGTGTCGTCAACAGTAATAAACTCGTAGCCGATTCTGCGAAACTCTTTGTGAATTTCATCCATCTTGGAGGGATCAACATTACCAACGGCTATATAGTTTTGAATACTGCTTTCTGGGACTCCTTCCATTGACAAATTGTATAATTCATTGTCTAATTTTTGATTGATATGTAGATTTCCATCCATGGATAAAATACCAGGAGCCTGTACTCCTACGATGGTTGCTTTTGCTGAGGCAATACAATTATCTGGAGAAATATAGCATTTGGCGGTTTGCTTGACAGCGATTTCTACGGTTTTGCCAAGAGCGTCTTTGGCGTTTTCAAAACCAAATGGCTCTAGCCAATCCTCGTTGATTAGGATTTCTCCCTCTCCTGTTTCGTTGCTGGTCATTCTGCCAGCAGAGAGATCAACATTGAAATTACCTTCTGGAAAATATTCTACGGAGACATCAAATTTTTTGTCCTGATTTTCCAACTTCATCCATTCGGTGGAGAGCATATGGAAAATTTCGAGGTTTTCTACACCATCGACGGCGCGCATTTTTTTGAGGTCTTCATTGTTAATGTTAGCACCTAGAAATCCGCCAGTGCTTTCGTTGTATTCTTTTACTTTTTTGTTGCCACCTCCACCCATCATGCCGGCAACTTGATCATACATGGCAGCTGGAAAAACTTCGATAAAACTATCGCCACCAATGGTAGCAACTTGCTTATCAATAAAATCGTTGACGCCAGAGTTGATAGCATTACTTAGAATAATAGTAAAACTACCAATGAAAACCGCAAGAATAGTAAGAAATGAACGAGTTTTACTGCGAAATAAATTATGGTTTGCAGTTTTAATTAAATCTGATATTTTCATTATGAGTCCTTTAAAAATATAATCTGCTAAATATTTGATTATTCGTATCTGAGCGAATTGATTGGATCTTTTTTGCTAGCTTTTCTAGCTGGTAAGACACTTGCAATGAAGGCGATAATCATGATTGTGACAATAACAGGAATGACAGTTGCCGGGGTGTATTCGACAAGATTGAAAGTTGGGAAATTCTGCATAAAACCTTCGCCAGTATGAGCGGCGGAATTTACGGCTGAGCCCAAGAGAATTGAGGCGAGAGCACCAAAGGCTGATCCCCAGAAGCCAAGCATGATAGCTTCAACGGCAAAACTAAGGAAGATTTTACCGCGTCCCATGCCAAGGGCTTTCATGAGGCCAATTTCGCGGGTGCGCTCCTGGACAGACATATAGAGCGTATTGACAATACCAATTACTGCAGCGAGTAAGGCGATATAACCAAATACGGTGAAGATGGTGATAATGACATCAAAGAAAGATTTGATTTGACCCATGATATCTTTTAGAGTGACGGCGGTAAGACCGATTTTGTCTAATTCAGATTTGATCTCATCGACGGTGTATTTTTGATAGTCGTATTCTGCGGCAATGGTATAGACTTTGTCTTTTTCGGTAGCTGGAAGATATTTGGTGTTTTCTTCGTAGAGTTTTGCGTTCAGGGTAGTATTAATAACCATGGAACCGCCGCTAATTACAGATGGAGCCTGGACACCAACGATTTTAGCCGGGAAAGTAACTAAGTCTTTAGTTACTGGATCGGACCAGACGAAATTGAGAGTTTTACCAATGGCGTCTTCTTCGTTTTCGTAGCCGAGTTCTTTGGCCCATTCTTTGCTAGGGAGTATAAGCTCATTTTCTGAAGAATTATTGTCGATCATTTTGCCAGCAAGTAGGTCAAAATGGACACTGTCATTGGTCATGAGGTTGAGCGACGGTACAAATTTTTCACCGTTTTTGGTGCTTTCGACATAAGTAACGGTGCTAAATTTGCCATCCAAGACAGAACCCCTGATGATGCCGGGAAGATCTTTGACTTTTTCAATTTGGTCTGGAGTGATGGCAACTAACCCCATCTCGTTGGTATCACCATTAGTATATTTTTTAGGAGCGCCAGTGTATGAGCTGATTTGAACTGCGGATGTATTGTTCCCATCTTCTTTTTTGCCATACATTTGGATGAGGCCTTCGCCGCCAAAAGCAGCAGATTGATCGTCGAGAAAACTGTTAATGCCGGCCTGAGTAGCGCTGGTGGTAACGATACAAAAGCTACCAATAAAAATTGCAAGAATTGTTAAAATTGTGCGGGTTTTATTGCGGAAGAGGTTGTGATTTGCAGTTTTGATAATATCTATTAGTTTCATGTTATTTCCTCTCATTAGCCTTTTTAACGCGGGCGGCTTCGGTTTCACGCTTGATGGAGGCGGTCTTTTTGAGGTCTTTTCTAACGGTCTGATCAGAGATGATTGTACCATCGGAAATCCTAATAATGCGATTGCAAAGTTTGGCTAAATCTTCATCGTGGGTAACAATAATCAAAGTGACACCTTGTTTCTTGTTGAGATTGAATAGTAAGTCGGTGATTTTGTCGCCGGTTGCAGAATCTAGGTTGCCAGTTGGCTCGTCGGCAAAGATAATGCGGGGATTATTGACGATGGCACGAGCAATACAAACGCGCTGTTTCTGGCCACCAGAAAGATCGGTAGCTTTATTTTTGGTCTTAGATTCTAGATCGACGATTTTGAGCGCTTCCATAGCGGCTTTTTTGCGCTTGCCGCGTGGAAGTTTGGCAATTTTTAGGGGTAAGAGTACATTTTCTAAGACAGTATCCCCGGCGTTCATAAAAAATTGTTGAAAGACAAAGCCAAAACGCTCGTTGCGGAGTTTGTTTAAGTCCCTGCTTTTTAGTTTGGTGGATTCAATTCCATCAATTAGAACTTCGCCTTTGGTTGGTTTGTCTAGGAGTGCCAAAAGGTGCATTAGAGTGGATTTTCCGGAACCAGATTTCCCAACGATGGCGACTGATTCCCCTTCATTGATGCTAAGATTTATATTTTTTAGAGCAGTAAAAGCAGTAGCTTTTTTGCCGTAGGTTTTGGTGAGGTTTTTGACCTCAATAACTTTGTTCATGTAAGCCTTTCTATTAGTTATATGGTTATCAAGCCGTTAAAAAATAAATCCAAGTTAGCTGAGCTAACATTTTTATTATACTAGGTTTGGTGTTTTTGACAAGATATGGTAAAATGAAGAGGTATTGGGCCGTCGCCAAGTGGTAAGGCAACGGGTTTTGGTCCCGTCATTCGCAGGTTCGAATCCTGCCGGCCCAGCCAAAAGATTAAAATAGACCCGAAGGGTCTTATTTTAATCTTTGAGTGAACGAAGCAAGGAATTTCCTGCCTGTCAGTTATGCTAGTCCGCCAAAACTGCCTTCATGAAATTTTGAAGGTCAATAATGGAACCATCTTTTCTCTGGGCGAGAGTGGAGATATATCCGCGCCAGTCGCCAGTATCGCCAACAGCATCTACGCGATAGAATTTTATAACATCAGCCACTCCGGCTAGTTGGCCATAGCTTTTGAAACTATGTTTTTCCAAAGCGTCTACAATTGGCATATATTCCACAGAGCCGTCTGCAAGCAAGAACAAGAGCACATCACCATTTACATCTTGACCGGTTTCGCCGATGGTTAGATCTATCACTGGCTGAGTAAAGGAAATAGTTTTGAGTTCGCGATCGGTTAAATCGGTAGAGATATTATAAAAATTAGAGATATAGGACCAGTAGATGTAGAGGTCGACGGCGGTATTATCGGCATTGATGTAAGCGCCAAAGACGCCGTTTCCATCATTGGTGGCACGATGGACGCTAAGGCGGTAAATAACATCAGGGGTGGGGTTGGCAATTTTGTCGGTGTAAAAACCAAAAGTTTCGACTTCGGCGGTTTTATCTACGATGGTGGTTGGGGTGGTAGGAGTAGTGCTGGATGTAGTGGTGTTTTGACTGCGGTTTGTGAGGAGCCAAATTACGACGATGATAGAAGCGAGCGCAATAACACCTAGGAAAACTGACAAGATAACTAGTTTGATATTGGGAGAGGTGGATGATTGGGATGATGGATAGGCTGTAGGCGTTGGACTAGGCTGGAAATTGGGTGTGGAATTAGTAAATGGGTTTTGGCTGCTGTTCTCTGTAGTGCTATTGCTATCATTTGACTGTGGTGTAAAATCGTCTTGCATAAGTCTCCTATTTTGGTGTTATTATAGCATAAGTTTTTTCCAAAGGAAAACCACCCTATTTCTAGGGTGGTTTAGGTGGGGGTGATTTATTGCTCGCCACGAGCCTTGATAAGGCCCTTGCTGATGTCGGTTCCAGAAGACATCCCTTTTGGTATACCGTTTTCGTCCCATTCCTCTGGGTTGGTGCGATAATCTAATACTCGAGCAACTGTCAACGGGAGCGTATATAGATCTATCGCATTGAGGGGAGTTGTAGCATAATAGCGCATGAGTGTACTTTCGTCTTTGATGAAGATATCCGTCTCTTCGGCGGTTTTTTCTCCGAAGCTTACAGTGGCTGTTAACTCGCCATCCGTATGCTTATCATCGAGCATAAAGCCAAAATAGATTCCATCTCGATTGAATCCGGAATATATGAATCCGTCGATTTTGTTCACAAAGAGGTTTTCACCATCTTTATTTAAGAGATAATATATACCGTTATCATATGGGTCTTCAGCCAAAGTGTACCCCAACGCTTTGGCATAAGCATCCAAATCGTAGACGCCGTCTTTATTGAACTTTTCAATATCGACTTCTCCAGGATCTGTAGGCTCTTCTGCCGGCTCTACTACAGGATCTTCAGTTTCCTGTTCGATGGGCTCAGGCTCATCGACATTGACCACCTCTTCAGTAACTTCCCCTTTTGTTTCTTCAACTTCAGGCCCTTCTTTCTCTACCGGTTTAATGTTATTAATGATTATCATTTTTTCCTCTTTAGTATCGGTAGTAGCTTTTTCTTCTTTACCACAAGATATAAGTAAAAAAGAGAATGCAATCATAGAACAAATTAAAAACTTCTTCATTTTTCCTCACCTCCTAAGGTACAAAACTTGCACTAAAAGTGCTGTATCTATATTAATTATACCATAAGTTGCTTGAAAAATCAATATATAATATAATAATAAGCAGTATGGACGAAGAAGGCAGTCAGGGCTCACTTGGTGCTTATGAGAATATGGAACGATCTGATATTCGTCCGGATTTTTATGCTGAAGACGAAAATAATGATGATGAAAACAAAAAATCAAAGTCAAATGTAGCAAAAGATGCACTAAAAAAAGGCGAAAGTGCTGCTGCGAAGAAGGGCTTAGAAACAGCACTAAATGCTGCTACTGGTGGCGTAGGTGGCACAGCTATGAAGGCACTATCTGCGGCAAAGGGTGCCGAAAAAGCCATTGACAGTGCCAAAGGTGGAGAGCAGAGTCTGATAGATGGAAAAGGCACGCTGAAAAAAGCAACTCCGATAGTGGCAATCTTGGCGATTTTGGTTTTTGGATATGGGCTACTGTCTTTTGTCGGACAATGGCTATTTCCGATGGCATTTAAATCTCGCGAGGTGGAAGATAAAAATTCTACTTTGGCTTCTACCACAGAGAGAACAGATGCGCTTACAAATGAGGTACAGCTAGGAAATGATGAAAGTTCCTCTGTAAAATCTGGGGTAATTTTTGAGGAAATGGGCTTTACGGAGGATCAAATCAAGAGTTTTGAGGCTGCTGGGCTTAGCTATAAAGATGAAAATGGAACAAGAGCTTTAGTTTTTGATAAAGGTGACGGCAATACTATGGTAATAACATCAGATAGCAGGGTAAGTGCCACTTCTAATGAGGCTTTGGCAGAGGGTGATGATCTGGTGCAAGATTCTGGTGCGGAGGTCAACCTACTTTCTGTAACAGAGAAAAAACAGCAAGTGCTAGATGATTTAGGAATTGCGGCAACTGGTAGCAATGTGGTGGGGTTTTCTGAGGCAATGAATGATTGGAGCTTTAAGGAGAGGTATATTATTGCTACGAGGTCTTGGCGTGGAAATATTTCTGGATGGTTTTCGGATATGACAGAGACAGTAATTAATAGATTGGGGATATCTAGGAATAATTATAAAAATTTTGAACTAACTGGTGATGCCACTAAAGACGAGGAAGCTTTTTTGGAGCTGACGGCAGAAAAACCGGCAGCTAGTACTGACGACGATGTCGGCGAGAAATCTTTGAAAGAGAGAGTAGAAGAGGTAGCAAAAGCTTCTAAAGATAAGGATTGTGGCGCGGTATCGGCGGCTAATGATATAGAGGGAGTGATTACAGCGGATCAGACTGCCAAGCAGGTGAGTGCTGGTTCGCTCTGGCTAGAAGCAATAGACAAGACAATGGCCGGACAAGGTAATTTTGCACCACTAACTTCGGCAGCGAACATAGTGGTGAGAAACGGCGCAGCCGATACAGAGGGGATACACTATCTGTTTGGTAGCGGAAAGTTGGACCAGCACAATGATAATCTACTTTCTGTTAGTGCAGAAGCTAATATTGGTGGCAATGGCACGGCAAATCTTGGTGCAACTACAGATGGTGGTAAAACTTATCGGGAGTGTGTTTATGAAGGAAATGTTAATGAAAAAAATGCAGAAGGTGCCATAGTTAAAATTGGCTCAATGTTCAAGAAAATTTTGTCTTGGGCCAAAGGTGCGCTTGAATCTTTGAAAAATCTGTTTAAGAGATTTACGAATGGCGCAACAGATGTTGCATTGTCTGTTCTCGATCCAACTATTGCTAAGTACGAAAAAATGAAGGATCAGAAATATTTTACGGGGGATGATTCTGCGGTGCTTGGCGAGGCCCTAGTTTCTTCTGCGGGGAGGATTATGGGAGAAAAAGCAAAGACAGCTGGACAAGTGCCGGGAGACAATGCTTCGGTAATTGCATATTATCGGGAACAGCAGGAAGTAATTGCGGAAAAAGCAGAGTTTGAGCGCCGAACCAAGAGCCCATTTGATATTACTAGCGAGCATACTTTTTTGGGTAGCTTGGCTTATAGTTTGATGCCACTGGCGGTTTCTACGCAGTCAATTTCTGTTACATCGATAATGTCAGGAATCGGAAACCTCTTTTCTAGTGCTTTGACGAACTTACTCCCAACATCTAGTGCAGTTTCTGAAACAGATTTCACCTTTTCTAGAGGAGATTGTGTGCTTAGCAATTCCCTGCTCTCGGTGGCAGATGGATATTGTTTGCAATACTATATTTCAGATCCGACACAGCTAGCCAAGACACCGGTTGAGATTTTTGATAATACCGCAAAATTGAGGTATGACAATGGAGGATATAAATATCGATCAGATGTGTCTTCTAGTGATAGAGAATATGGCAGTGGAGCGCTAAATTCAGCTGAGGATTCGTTATCCCACTATTGGCCACTACCAACTGGTGGAGCTGATATTGTCTTGTATGACGGGACGGCAAATGGATGTGAATCAGCCTGGAAATACACAGATACTGTAAATGGCACAGTGACGACAAGAACTTATCATCTTGATGAACCAGTAGAATGGAAATATTCTAGATATACAAACTTTGAATATGAAGGGTACAAGACTGGTTGGCCAAATCGGACTAACCCGGATTCTAATACTGCCGAGAGAGAGCCTGCCAAAAACGATGATGTACCTGGAGAATGTGTGCTAGATTTTGCAGTAAAAGATAAACAGCCGGTAATTAACCAGAATGGGGCTCTGATGCTGTTTATGTTGCTTTCTGGTCAGCGTGGTAGTGACTGGGGATCAACTGATGAGAGCAATTTGGAAAAATATGCTAAAACTGATTTTACCCATGGCAGAGTGAGCATTTGTAGGCTAGATGGTAATTGCGATAGCAGGATGGAAGAGGTAGCGTTTAGCCCAGAAGAATCCAGGTGGATAGGCGGAACGGCATATACGATGAGGACGGCAGAAAGTGTAGGCGGTGATATGGGTGGTATTTATGATGTCTATAATGGAGATGAGAAAGTATTTAAAGACAATACAATGGGCAATAATTATTTCTGGGAAGAACAAAAAATCTATCAATCCTATGTAGAGCTCTTGGAATGGATGGAATCTACCAACAAAGTTACGAAGGCTAATACGGCGATTGCGATGGCAAAATATTATCAGGATAATCCATTAGATAATTCTTATGAAGGAATTATTGCACGCTATTCTGGAATGAGTAAGGACCATGTGGTGGCGGTGTTAGATTTGATGAATTATATGGAATTTTTGGCTAAATACGATCCATCAGACCTCTATCCGTTGCCAGTAGAAAAAGCAGAAGACATATATTATGAAGACACAGAAATAGTTGACTCCAGTGATTATATTGCAGAGAGAGTGGAAGTAGAATACGAAGAATTAAGAAATCGAGCAGTATTAGTCTAGCTAGTGATGATTGCGATAATCTTGGATGGCGGAGGCTAGAGCTTCGTGTCCTAAGACTGAACAGTGAAATTTATGTTTAGGGAGTCCACCAAGATAACTTTCGATTTCTTCGGCGGAAATTTTGAGAGCAGAATCGAGGGTTTTTCCTTTGGCTAGTTCTGACAAAGCGGAAGTGCTAGCGATAGCAGAGGCACAGCCATAAGTTTTCCATTTAACATCTTTGATGATAGATTCCTTCTTGCCGGTTTTTGGATTTTTCTTGGCTTCTACTTGAATCATCATTAACATTTGATCGCCACAGATAGGGTTGCCAACGATTCCCTTGCCGTCGGCTTGGTATTTAGTTTCGTCGCCCATGAGGAAATTCCTAGGGTTTAGAAAATGCTCTTTGACGATGTCGGTATAGACCCATGGGGTGCCGGCAGCAAAACCATTGGCAGCGGTTTTTGATTTAATCATTTTGGTCTCCTTTAGTTTTGAGAGTGCTAATGCCTTGCAATCTCTTGACTATATCTGGTAAATATTTTATAACATTTTGTACATCACTTTTGGTGGATTCTAGTCCAAAAGAAAATCTAACGGAGGCATGGGCGACTTCGGCGTCATGATGTGTGGCCATAAGGACATGGGATGGTTTGCCGTCTCCAGAGGCACAGGCAGAACCGGTGGAAGTAACAATCTTCCCTTCTAGATCTAGATATAACTGGATAGATTCACCTTCGGCGGCCTCAAAGGAACAATTTAAGATGTTTGGCAGTGAGTTTTTGAGTGGAGTATTGATAGAGGCGAAAGGAACCTTTGCTAGAATTTCTTTAGCTAAAAGATCTCTTAATGGGCGGATTTTTTGAGCAAAAATTTGTGGGGTATTTTTTTGCAAAGCATACTGAGCGGCGGCGCCAAAACCGCAGATATTGATAGTCTGATAAGTGCCGGCACGCCGAGATTTTTCCTGATGTCCGCCGATGATTAGAGGGGTGAAAGGGCTGCCTTTTTTGACATAAAGCGCACCAATGCCGATAGGTCCACCGATTTTGTGGGAGCTGAGGGTGAGATAATCTACATCTAGAGATTTGACATCAACGAGGATTTTTCCAAGGGCCTGTGTAGCATCAGTGTGGAACAACGCGCCGGACTGGTGAGCGAGTTTGGCCAGCTTTTTGACATTCTCTATGGTGCCGATTTCGTTGTTGCCAAGCATGATAGAGACAAGCTTAGGTGAAGTTTTTGATAGTAAATTTTGGTAGGTAGCAAAATCTATTTCGCCAGATTTTTGGACTGGGATAGTAGTAGCTTTGCAGCGGACCTTGGCAGATTCTAAAAGAGATGGATGTTCGATGGCGGAAACTAAAACTTTTTCTCCGGCAAATATATTGGTGACAGTATTATTGCTTTCGGAACCGCCAGAAGTAAAGACGATTTCTTGGGGGTCAGCATTGATGAGATTAGCAATATTGTCTCTGGCATCCTCTATAGCATTCATGGCAAGATGCCCTGGCGTATGGAGAGAAGAGGCGTTGCCAGGTAGATCCATAGCTTTTAACATGGCTTTTTTAGCACACGGTAGAAGTGGGGTGGTAGCGGAATAATCAAGGTATACCATGTTATTCCTCCTTGATGATTTCGCCATTTTTAAGATGCAAGAGGCGTTGATTCCTGGAACCCCGGAATTTGAGTGTGAGATCTCTTTGCTCTAAGATGAAAGGACCGTCAATTAAGGCGTCTAGGGATTTTACAAATTCCCATTTGGCGCCGCCAGCCTTTTTTAGCTGTTCGTAAGTGTAGCCAGAGAAACTCCAGATATTCCAGCCTAACTCTTTGCGGCACCAATCGGCAATTTCTTTACAATCTTCTGGTTGCTCAAATGGTTCGCCACCACAGAAGGTGATGCCGGCTTGACCTTTAAATTTTTTGAGACGGTCTTTGATTTCTGATACGCTTACTTCAAAACCGCCATTAAAGTCCCAAGTTTCCGGATTTTGGCAGCCTTTGCAGCGACGAAAGCAACCTTGGGTCCAGAGCACGGCGCGAAGACCATAGCCATTCACGATGTTATCGTGCTCTAGTGGACCAGATAAACGCATACTATTCCTTTCCTAGTGCTGCTTTTTTGCTGGCTTTTTTCTTTTCACGAGCAGCTTTTTCTTCCTTGGAGTATACGCCGTTTTTGTGATTTTCGCAAGCAATATCTTTTTCGCTGACATTGTGTTTGACGCGAGCAGCTTCTTCTGCTTTTTTGCCGTCGTTCCAGCGTTCCAAGGAACCAACTAGGTAACCAGTGATGCGACGGAGACGCTCAAATAGAACATCGTCTTCAATACGGCCGCAAGATGGGCAGCGATTGCCTTTGATGATGCCGGCAAAGCCACAGACTGGATCGCGGTCTACTGGGTGGTTAACAGAGCCATAGCCAACGCCAGAATCGTGCATTTTACGGATGACAGCTTCAAAGGCTTCAATGTTGTCAGATGGGTCGCCGTCTAGCTCGATGTAGGAAATGTGACCAGCATTACAAAGTGCGTGGTAAGGGGCTTCTTTTTCGATTTTGTCGAAGGCGGAAATAGGATAATATACTGGCACATGGAAAGAGTTGGTGTAGAAATCTCTATCTGTGACTCCTTTAATTTTGCCATATTCTTTGCGATCGATCTTGGTGAAGCGACCAGCTAAGCCCTCAGCTGGAGTAGCAAGTAGAGAGAAATTGAGCTTGTATTTTTTGGTATATTCATCACATCTTTCACGCATATGGGTGATGATGTCTAGGCCAAGTTCTTGGCATTCTTCGGATTCGCCATGGTGCTCGCCTGTCATAGCCACTAGACATTCTGCTAGGCCGATGAAGCCAATAGAGAGTGTACCATGTTTGATGACATCACGAAGTTTGTCGTTCCAATTAAGTTTTTCTGAATCAAACCAGTTGCCTTGGCCCATCAAGAATGGGAAGTTTCTGACATGTTGATTAGCTTGGAATTCGTAGCGTTCTAGGAGTTGGTCTTTAACAAGATCCATCATGTCGTCAAGATTTCTGTAAAAACCAGACCAATCTGCTTCTTTGCGCTCTTTGAGGCAGATTCCGTGTTTGATGCCAAGGCGGACAAGGTTGATGGTGGTAAAAGAAAGATTGCCACGGCCAGTGACGATGCCATCAGACTCTGGGTAGCAAGAGCCAAAGACGCGTGTACGGCAGCCCATGGTGGCGATTTCAGTGCGGTAATCCCCTGGCTTGTAATATTGGAGGTTAAATGGTGCGTCGATAAAGGTGAAATTTGGGAAGAGACGCTTGGCAGAAACTTCCATACTGCGTTTGAAGAGATCGTAATTTGGGTCTTCTGGGTTGTAGTTGACTCCCTCTTTGACTTTGAAAATGCTGATTGGGAAGATTGGGGTTTCGCCTTTACCAAGGCCGTTCATGGTGGCTTCTAGGAGATATTTGCTAACTAGACGACCACTTGGACTAGTATCGGTGCCGAAATTAATAGATGTAAATGGTACTTGAGCGCCAGCGCGAGAATGCATGGTATTGAGGTTGTGGATGAAACCTTCCATGGCCTGAAAAGTTTGCTTTTCGGTGTCTTCGCTGGAGGTCTTGATGACGCCAGCTGGAACTTTGAGCTTTTTGAGTTTGTCATCATCGCCAAATTTGATATCGTCTGGGATGTTGATTTTGAGCTTCTTACCAGTGAATTCCTCATATTTTTCTAGGTTGCGTTTTAGGGCTTTTCTGAAAGTCTTGTCAACGCCTGGAGCCATAGCGTAATCAAAGTTTGGAATGGATTGTCCACCGTGCTGTTCATTTTGATTAGCTTGGAGGATAATAGCAGCAAGTGCGGCATAAGAGCCAATGGAATTAGGGGTGCGAAGATGACCATGTCCAGTATTAAAGCCGCCTTCAAATAACTTTAGTGGGTCAGTTTGGCAACAGGTGAGAGTGCCGGTAGCATAAAAATCTAGGTCGTGAATGTGAATATCGCCATTATCATGAGCGGCGGCGAATCTAGGATCCATCAAGACGGTTTTGGCAAACTCTTTAGAGCCTTCTGCGCCAAACTGGAGCATCTTACCCATGGCGGAGTTACCATCGACATTAGCATTGGAGCGTTTGATATCAGAATCTTCGGAGGCGTCAGCAAGAGAGATTTTTCTGTAGGCATCCATGAGATTGGATTTGGCTTCACGGGTGCGGTTGCGCTCTTGGCGGTAGGTGATGTAGGCTTTAGCGGTGCGTTTGAAGCTAGACTCCATTAAGATTTGCTCTACGATGTCTTGGATTTGTTCTACGGATGGAGTACGCTTGGTGATAGTTTCCTCGGCGCGTTTAACAGCTTTTTCGGAAAGCTGTTTAGCACGATCATATTTGAATTCTTCAGTGGCAGCGCCAGCAGCAGCGATAGCATCAGTAATCTTTTCTGGATTAAAGTTAACGATTTTGCCGTCGCGTTTTTGAATTTTTTTGAACATAAAAATTATACCTCCTTAATACAGTATGTTCGATAATTTTTGTTTGATTTAGTTTTGTCTGACGCTATATTTAGTGTCTGATACCATTTTAGGACACTATATATAGCGTGTCAATACTAAATATGCTTAATTTTGTTGTAATTTTTACAACATTAGTATAAGGAGTAAAACAGAGGCGGCAGAGCGTGATATAATAGATGAAGATGCAAAAATATAATCAACGAAATACCTATCAGCCAAAACTTTGTTGGGTGGGAGATACCCAAAAGATTTGTTATGCCACAAGAGATGAGGCGGAGGTGGCAGCTAGAGTGGCGGAACATGACCATGGTGCGCCAAAGCTTTCAGTATATAAATGTGAATTTGGAGATCACTACCACCTCTCATCTAAGTAGCTAGCGGATGCCAGATTTTGGGGCGAGAATGGTAGCTGGCTGTTTGCTGCTAGCAGAATCTTTGGCTGGTGCGTCTATATCGATGGTAAAGGAAACGGGCTCGCCAATTTGTCCAGAGTTAGAGATTGGGGTAATAGTAATGGTAGAAGATCTTGTGAAGTCGGTGATTTGGAGACTGGTTTGATTGGTTGCTCCTAAAATAGCTCCATCTACGGAAACGAATACTCCCGCAGTGTCTTCGCCAAGAGAATAGCTAAGATTTAGGGTAGTACTATCCAGTGAATAATTTAGATTAGATATGCTAGGTAGGGCCGACATAGAAGATGTGACGGAGAGCAAGGCGGAGGCAGTGCTAGATTGGCCGCTGGAATTGGTGGCTTTGAATTGAATGAAACCAGAACTTGGCTGATTATAAACTTTAGAAATGCTTGGGCCGGTACTGGTAGATTCAAAAACTCCATCAAAATCTAAATCCCACTCGTATTTGACGATGTTACCATCGGTGGTGACGGTGAAAGTGATTTCGTCGCCAACCAGACCATAGTAATTTGAAAGGCTAAAATTAGCATTAGGGCGAAGTAAGAGATAATCGGTGCTGAGGCTATCAGTAGTTGTAAATATTGCGCCGCCAGTCAGGGTAGTAATATTGTCATAGAAACTAGCACTGCCAGTGGTATTAACTACATAGATGTTTACTGGATCGATTTCAAGGGAGCGTTTTACTACTTGTTCTAGAGTAGTGCCATCGCGATCTGGTGACAAAAAAGTAGCGTCAGTTAAGACAATAATTGATTTGGTGGCATTAGGTTTCCAATGCTGTTCATTCATGATGGTGAGGAGTGCAGAGAGCGCTGATTCTGGCTCGTCTCCTCCGCCGGCTAATTTGATGTGTCCAATAAGATCGCAGAACTCTTCATAGGTGGCGCCAAGGTCTAGCATTTTGATAGGGGTGGCATATTCGGGCCTAGCATTACTGGTTGCATCGATTAGATCCCCGTAGGTATAAAGAGCGATACGCCCACCGCCGTCGATAGTTTCTTTGGCTAGACGCTTAGCTTCATTGATGTAATTGCGGATATGTGTAGTCATAGAGGTAGTATGATCAATCAAAAAGACGGTGTCACGATTGGAATAGGCAGTAGTCTTGGCGGAAGTTTTCTTGAAAGTGGTTTTTAGCTTCTCGATGATGATGTTGGCGGCGGATTGAAAATGCCCGTCTGATACATAATTAAGATGCCCAGCTTTTAGGGCGCTGTCTATAGCATTGTCAAAGACATCTGCTGTAGAGAAGTCAACGGTGAACTCTAACCCGGCGCCACACATGAAATCTTTGTTATTACACCAGAGACCAATTTTGCCAGCCCAGCTAGAAGGCTCATATGGCTTTTTGCCGCCAAGGATACCTTCAGAAGTATTACAGTTGGGAGCAAAAACGCGGTAGTCTGATAGATTTTCACCTCGACAAGCCGGTGGGAAAAGACCTTTCCCTTCTGGCAAATACAAGTATGGATCACCAAAGGTGGCAGAGTAGATAACTTTGTTTGGATCTAAATCTGGTATAGAGTCCGTCATTACCATGGCTCCTTGGGAATAGCCACCAAGGACAAATTTAGTGTTTTTGCAGAGGTTGCTAGTTTGGCTGATGTAGGATTTTAGCTCGGTTTTTCCCTGTCTGACGCTATTTCCAAAATCAAAAGCTCTGCCAGCGGAAATTTTGGCGCCGATAGCCGAGATTGTATCCATAGCAATAGCTGGGTACTGCCCTCCTCCGTAAGAGGCTGAACCCAGCTCATAGAAGCTATATTTTAGTCCTAATGAAGCTTTGCGGAGCACTGTTTCGATAGATGACTTGAAGCTGGAATATTCGGCAGCTCCAAGTGATTGGCCAGAGCCTCTGGCAAAGATAAATTTTACATCATCACAGCTTTGCGCTGATATTGGTGTAGCTAAGGGGAGTGAGACGACAGTGAAGGCTACAGCACTGGCGGCTATTAATGCGATAATTCTACGCATAATCCTCCTATTGTTAAAGATACTTTCTAGTATAAGTAAAGAATGTCATCCTGTTCAAGCATGAGCTCGATAGTTTTTTGAAATTTCCAAATAAGTAGTCTTTTGCTATAATAAAATAAATTGAAGAATGGAGGAATCATGCCGGACAAAGCTAAAGGAATGAGTTGGGACGAATATTTTATGAGTATTGCGGATGTGGTGGCGTCAAAGAGCAAAGATCCTTCTTCTAAGAATGGCTGCGTAATTGTAGATAGTAAACATCGTCCAGTGTCTTTTGGTTATAATGGTATGTTACAAGGGGCAGACGAGAGTAAAATGACCTTGACAGAGCGACCAATGAAATATTATTTTTCTATTCATTCAGAGATGAATGCACTGCTTTTTGCCAAGCGTGATGTTTCTGGCTGCACACTGTATAACAAAATGGCTTCCTGCGAAAACTGCCTAAAATACTGCCTCCAAGCCGGTATTACCAGATTTGTGTATAAACAATTTCGGGTGAATTCTTTTACATCCGACAAGAAAAAATCAATGAATACTATTGATACAGATGAAGCGGTAATTAGGATGTTGGCCTCGATGCCACATGTAGAGACGCTAAATATCTCTAATGGTAATACTTATATTGAAGATATCTTGGAGTCTTACGAAAAGGACTCTGCAGAATACAAACGCCTCACAAAGTGGCTATAGATATTCTATCAAGTCGGGGTTTAGATGCTCAAGGAAATTACGCTTTTTTGTTTCCTGGCTTGGTCTAACGGTTTTAGATAAGATGTAGAGCTTTTCTTTGGGGCGAGTAAGGGCAACATAAAATAATCTAGCTTCGTCTTCAAAGATGGTTTTGGTGTTATCTCCAAAAATTTCAAAAAGTCCATTGGTTTTGTCTTTGCTGGGGAATTTGTTGGCGTCTATCTCTAGCAAAATAACGATGATTCTAGACCTTTAGAGCGATGGATGGTAGAAAAAGTGATTAGTTCGCTTTCTTTTTCGGTGATAATTCTGTTTTTGATAAGGTACTTAGTGATAGTTTGATAAAAAGACGCTAGTGACCAACCAGCAAAAGATAAATCATTGTTGCGATGAAGAATTTTGATGGTTTTCCCGGGGTGAGCCTTGATGATTTCGGCGACAAGGTTAAGATAATTTTTGAGGAGTAGTGGCTCAGATTTTAGAAAAGCGGATGAATTTTCGATTTTGGGAAAATTAGATTCTAATTTTCCAATATCTTTGATGAAAATTTTTGCACCTTTGATTTTACTCTTGGCTTTGCAACCTTGGTAATCATTTAGGATAGAGGACATAAAAAAGTTGGCAGATTTGACGATTTTCTTGTCGCTGCGATAATTGGTGGGAATAAAAAGTCTGCAAGAATCTTCTGAAAAGAAATGCGTAAAATGCTGAAAATACTTTACATCTGAGCCGGCAAAACGATTGATGGCTTGCCAATCGTCGCCAACAACTAGGAGATGGGCGGTAGGATTAGTGCGTCTTAGAGACTTGATGAGTTCTAGAAAAAGTAAGGAAAAATCCTGGTATTCATCTACAAGAATATAGCTATATTTTTCGGCTTCGAGTTGCAGTTTGCTGGCCTCAGCGATAAGTTGGTTGAAATTAAGATGGTCGCGCCGCCGGAGTTCTTCTTGATAATCATAAAAAATATGTTCTAATTTAATTAGAGTGGTCTTTTGCTCTGAGTCTGGGAGATTTTGGATAGCTTGACTGAGCTTGGAATAATCTAAAAAATACAGCTGTTCGGCACGGATAATAAACTGTTTGGTAAGAGTAAATAATTCCGATATTTGGTCCTTAGAAGTGGCAGATTTTTTGAGGCAGTTAAAAATAATTTGGTCTTCTTCCCTGGCGGTGAGGAGCCGATTTTTTAGAGAGCGATTTCCGCCGAGCATCTTATATGCGTAAGCGTGAAAGGTGGTAGCAATTTGGCACTTTTGTGACAGAATTGGCTGGTCTTGATACTGAATCTTTTGTAGGCGTTCATTAATTTCTGTGCAGGCTTTACGATTAAAAGCAAATACAATGATTTCTGATGGGGGGATATTATCATGAGTAATGAGGTAAATGATTTTGGCAACAAGTGTGCGGGTTTTGCCAGAGCCGGCGCGAGCTGTAACAATGGTGTTCTGGTGTGAATCCAAAATAATAGCCGCTTGGTGCTTGTCTAGAGTATAGCTTTTCCCATCTTCGGAAATATTGTCCTGAAACCATTTTTGGACAGACTTTATGCCTTTCATAGCTAGAGTATAGATAGTATATTCTAAGCTATGCAAGCATGAGCCTGATAGATTTTTTATAAAAGCAATAGCGGTAAGACTTACCAGTTTATTTCTGGGAGTTGATGCGACTTTAAGAATTCGTTGGTCTTGCTAAAATGATGATTGCCAAAAAATCCATAATGCGCAGAAAGTGGCGAAGGGTGCGGACTTTCCAAAATTAAGTGCTTTTGCTTATCTATGAGATTTGCTTTTGCCCTAGCGTCTCTGCCCCAAAGCAAGAAAACCAAATGCGGGCGAGTTTCATTTAGATATTTAATGACAGCTTCGGTAAAAATTTCCCAGCCGTGTCCACGGTGAGAGCCAGCTCGGTGGGCTTCTACGGTGAGAGTATTGTTGAGTAATAAAACTCCTTGATCTTGCCAGCTAGTGAGGTTGCCGGTAGAGTTTTGGTGCTTGCCGATGTCGCTATCGATTTCTTTATAGATATTGACAAGTGAAGGCGGAATTGGCTGAGTGTCTGGTACGGAAAAAGCTAGACCGTGAGCGGCGCCTGGTGTATGGTAAGGATCTTGCCCAAGAATTACAACGGTAACTTTGTTTAGGTCGGTAGTGAAAGCACGAAAAACTTGTGCTTTTTTGGGAAAAATTTGTTTCTTTTCGTATTCGGCATGTAGAAAATTGCTTAGCTCTTTGAAATAAGGCTTGCTAAATTCTGATTCTAAAAACGGTTTCCAACTTTCGTGCATTAAATATATTATACTGATATAATGTAGATATGGCAAAACTATATTTTAGATATGGGGCAATGGGGTGTGGCAAAACAATGCAACTTTTGCAAGTGGCGTTTAATTACGAAGAACGCGGACATAAAGTTTGCGTGATGAAGCCAGCGACGGATACAAAAAATGGTACAAAACTTTTGACTAGGATTGGTCCAGAACGAGAGACGGATTTTTGTTTTGAAAAAGATTCGGATTTGTTTAATTTTGTAAAAGAAAATTTTTCGGATGCGCACTGTGTGCTAGTTGACGAAGCACAGTTTTTGACACAGGAACAGGTAGATCAGCTGATGATGATTACGATAAAACTTGATATTCCGGTTATGGCATATGGACTAAGATTGAATTTTAAGCGTGAAGCGGGCGGATTTGATGGCGCAACACGGCTTCTTCAGATTGCGCATGATATTGAGGAGATTAAAACGATTTGCGAATGTGGTAAAAAAGCAACATATAATGCGCGATTTGTAAATGGAAAGATGGTGGCGGACGGACCGGATATCCTGATTGATGATGGCAAGAGTGAAATTACCTATAAGGCGATTTGTCCGGCATGTTATCAAAAACATCTAGAAGGGAGAAAGTAATGTTTATCGTGATTGAGGGGCAAGATGCCACTGGCAAGGATACCCAAGCTGGACTACTAGCGGAATATTTGCGTGGACAAGGCAAAAAAGTAGTGACATATTCCGAATCTGGTAATGGTAGCAAGGATGAGTTTATAAAAGCGGTGGCACATGTAAATTTGGATAAGAAATTTGATGCAGATATCAAATCTCACGCTTTGCTTTATCTAACAAATCGATACGAACAATGGAAAAAGTTGGCGGAGCCGGCACTAAAAAATGGAGATGTAGTAATTGTGACGAGAAATTGGCTTTCTACGCTAATTTATATGGGCTATGTAGGTGGAATGAGTAAAAATACAATCGTGAGATTACATAAGCTAATTATGCCGGAAAAATATTTTAGGCCGGATAAAATTGTGGTGTTTACGATTTCGGAGGCGGAGCAGGCAAAGAGGCTTGGCACGCAGGGGCGTACGGGAGAGATTTGGAAATCGAAGGGCGAAAGTTTTCAACAAAAATTAAATAATGCATACCTGAAAGTTATAAAAGAATATAATTTGCCAACACTTTCCGCGGAGGGGACAATTGAAGAAGTCTTTGCGAACCTTCGTAAATTATTTGAACTTTAGGACAAAAACATTGGTTTTGGATTCTTTGTCGACATAGGCGGAGAGTTCCCAGCCGTTTTTGTCAGCAATAGATTTAGCAATTGCAAGGCCAAGACCAACACCTTCGGCGGTTTTGTCGGTTTGATAGAAGCGATCAAAAAGGTGTGGAATCTTGGTTTCATCCATCGGTTTACCGTCTGAGACAATAGAGATGCGGTCTTTTTTAATATTGAAGCCAACGCAGTTTTTGCCGTATTTGATACCGTTATCGGTATAAATATTGAGGATTTGTTCAAGGGCCTGCTTATTGAGCTTAATATGGTCGGTATTTTTTATGCTACTGGATTTTGTGAGGATAATGCCCTTCTCTTCGGCTTTGGGGTCAAAGGCAGAAATAATATTATCAATTATTTTGTTAAGATTAACTTCTTTTAATTTGATTTCGTCGGTCACGGATTCGCTTCGGGCAAGAGCAAGTAGCTGATTATTCAGTTCTGCCAGATCCTCCGCCTTTTTGGCAACATTATCTAGCCATTTATTGTCTTTGATATCGGCGGCTTCAAGATTAGCCTGAATAACAGCGAGTGGAGTTTTGATCTCGTGTGAGGCGTTGGCAATGAACTCTTTTTGGGCTTCATAGGCTTCGCGGACAGGTTGAATGGCTTTTTCGGCGAAGAAAAATGAAATGAAAAGTACGGCAATTTCTACAGCAACGCCGGTAACTAGCAAGCTGATTAGGAGAGCGCTTAACGAATCGTTCCGTTCAGCGTGGATACGCTCATCTAAAAAATTGTTAAAACGGATGGTTTCATCGGTCTGTTCATTGGCTGTAGGTTTGGCTGGTGGTTCAGCCTGCTGCGGAACAGGCTGCTCGGTGGTGTTTTCCGGGCTGTACGGCATCATATCGCGGTGCTTAGATGCATTGGCGGCAATAAAATAAATACTTGAGAAAGCAACAGCAAGGACGACAGTACTAGTCAAAAGGTTAGTTAAGATAAATTTGCGTTTTAGCTTTTTGAACATAATTTGTAGCCAAGGCTCCTGATAGTTTTAATTTTACATTTACTATTTAGTTTCTTCAATTTTTTACGAAGGTAGCTAATATAAACTTCGACATAGTTTTCTTCTCCAATACTCTCCGTACCCCAGACATGAGCCAAGAGATACTCTTTACTTTGAACATGATCTGGGTTTTTGAGCAGAGATTCCATAATGGCGGCTTCTTTTTCTGACAAATGGATATCATTGAGAGTGCGGTCTTTTAAATTGTAATACAGGTCTCCAAAACTGATGACCTTTTCGTCTTGCAGTGGTGGACGACGAATGAGCGCGCGAAGCCTAGCTACTAGCTCTGATGTCTTGAAAGGCTTGGCCAAGTAATCGTCGGCGCCAAAATTTAGACCTTTGATTTTGTCTTCCGCCTGAGATAGTGCAGAAAGCATAATAATAGGCGTCTTGATATTGCGTTCACGCAAAGTTTTTAGAATGTCAAAACCAGAGATTCCTGGCAGCATGACATCCAGCACGATGGCGTCATAAATTGGTTTAACTGCTAAATCTAGACCTTCTTCTCCGTCCGCAGTCCAATCGACGGAAATGCCGGATTTGTCCAAGACATGAATTACGGCATCGGCTAGGAATTTTTCGTCTTCTACATATAATATTCTCATGTTCTTATTCTACCTAGGTTTGCTTAAAGTTTTCTTAAAATGATATTTTATTCCTTAAAATTTACAGGGGTGGAAACCTTAAAATATAGTTTTATTGTAACATAAATAAGTACGGGGGCCTGCATAAAACAGGCTACTAGAGTTTGGGACTTAGCCTCTGTACATTTTTACAACAGGCAAAGTATTTGCCAGTTGTAAAAATACAGAGTCTAAATCTGGTCTAAATCTCATTACAAACTCTAGTAGCCCTGTTTTATCGGCCCCCTCCTCCTATTCCACCGGTGCCCGTCGGTATCCGCTTTCGTATGTATATGCTGGAGGATACTTATGGTCAACTGGCGATGGAAGATCAGATTACCAAGGAACAGGTGGACAATACTACTCTAGCACAGCGGTAAGTGGCACTCCCAGCAAACAATACATGCTCATGTTTTCCAATATTATGGATCCGCAATATGGAAACTATAAAATATTTGGTTTTCCTCTCCGCTGTAAGATTAGCGGAGAGAAAACCCGTAGGCTTTATTATCGTTATTCTGGGGGTAGAGACCGCTACTACCCATGTACAGGGTGTACGCGTCGTTACTACCACTGTAGGCTGCGGTAGACCACCAGTCTCCGCTGGAGTCCTGGTTGCGTAGGAAACCATCGCCCCAGCCGTAGAAGCCTGAGAATACATACGAAAGCGGATACCGACGGGCTGTTGTGGAGCGGAGAGCCATGCCGACATTTTTAGAGTATTCACTTACAGGGTTGAGGTTGTTATTGTGTACTCCTAGGTTGATAGCTTTTGTACTATCCGTAGTAGTACTAGTCCAAGCAAAAATAAATTCGTTTTGATATCCTAGCCAACCGCCATTATCACCATACCAGTAGTAATCGCCAGACATTACATACGAAAGCGGATACCGACGGGCAGAAGGTGAAGCAGGAGTATTTGTGCTTGACTGACAACATAAGCTCTAGTATAATGATGACAAGTAGAGACTATATCTCTAGGAAATATAATCTCTAGCTTGTCGGGTTTAGAA
>JAFRCG010000004.1 GCA_017404515.1 Candidatus Saccharimonadota bacterium
CGGCGGAAATAATAAATTGCTCAAATTTGATATCGCCAGGATAGATAGTAGCATAGGCTGAAGTAGTGCTTTGGACTGAAGTATTAACACGAGGAACGATGGAAGCGGTAAAGAAAGAGCTGACGGAACCACCAGAAAAGATAACATCTCCTTCTTGGATGCTAGAAGTAACATTGGTGGTGTAGCTATATGGAATCCAGGCAGTGGCGGTAGAAGTTCTCTCGCCACCGTTTTCAAAATTGGTAGGATAAGCAAAAGAGTGAGATTTGTCTTTGTAACCATTACATGAAATATTGGATTTGCTCCAAGCTGGGGTGGCTGGAGTAGTACCAGCGGCTGGAACAGCGGCAGTGTCAGTTTGAGTGCATGTACAATAGGATGAATTATAGGTGCGAGAAGAGCATGGCTTGCTATCGGTGGCAGAACCTTTTTCTCCTTCACCACAAGTATTGGCATCGCACAAATTCCAGCCGGTGTAATAGCTCTTGCCCCAATAAGAACTTCTGTAGCGGCCACTCCAACCATTTGCACCATAATTCCAAATATTACGACTGTTATATGGCCAATATCCGTTATTTGAGCAGGTACAACTGCCGGAATCGCTATGACGCCAGGTAACCCAACCGTGAATTTCTGGATACTTGATAGATTGTTTGATGGTACTACCGACACGGTCGTAATTACTACGCCCTTCGGTAGCAGCATTACAGTTGCCATTGCTTAAAACTTTGTATCCTGGAATGTGATAGCCGTTATTGACAAACCCAACTATGAAATCATTGGCAAGACAATTGTATCTAGTCTGATCAACTGCTTGGGTAGTTGGAGAAACTAGCTCAAGCCAGTAGTTGCCTGATCTATCTACCTGGATACTGCCACCGCCATCTCTGGTAGGCGAAGAAGTGTGTTTTGCAAGTGTAATGGTATTTCCAAGAGAGCCTTGGTCTTTGCGTAAACCAAGGAGGTAGGCGTTACTTGGGCTGGCAGTAATGATGAAAGAGTTTTTGAGGGTGTTGGCCGGTTTTTGACTTGGCGTACCGGTGATATAGACTTCGGAAACGCCATCTGAACTAGATGATCTAACTCCTTGCACAGGGAAACTGAAACAATGTTTGAAGCGAATAGTATCGCCTGGACGAGCATAGACATTTTCAGCCCAGCCAGTAGTAGTGCTGACATTCATGTTTTGGACCCTAGAAGCACCGAGGGTAGATGCTTCGTATGGAAGCCCGCCAGTGGAAGCAGTTAGGCCACTACAATCTGGTGGGCCTGGTGGTGGAGTATTAATGGTAGCACAAGCTTCGGAATAAAAATCATAGGTGTTTTGTTTACCGGTTCTAACACCATTATTTACTATAACATTCTTCGGCTTGTACCAAATTTGTTGACACACTCTGCCGCTAAGATTCATACTAGCACTAGTATTAACAACAGTCTCCCATTTACCATCCGGACGCAGTTCCCATCCTCCAGTATTGGATGGAACAATAGAGCCAGATGCAAGAACTGATCCACTAGGGGTTCTAACTTGCCATTCAATTGGAAGATTGCTAGTACTTGGATCTTCTGCTAGGACAATGCGGTGGGTAAAATGTACAGTATAAGAAGAAACACTGGCATTACGACTGACTGCCATTTCGGTCTTATCATCTAAACCTGATACTTTGGTAACTGGGCCTTGATCAAAAGTAACAGCAGATGTACTATACACCAATCCTTCTGAGGCTACCTCATCGCCATAGCAAAACCAGTTAAGTGTACTGTTAGGACCCCAAGTGTATCCCCACTTGGCCTCAGCTGGCATGGAATTGAACTTTTGTTGGATGGCTGCTAGAGACTCTCTTGTAGACTGTCCTGTAGCATCACCGGCAGTATCGGTCACAGAAACATCTGTCTTATAGACAACGCCTCCTCCCATGCCACTGAGGCGGCCGAGTCGAACAATACCGCCAGTACGACCGGTATAATACCCGTCATCACTTGGATTTTTTGATGCGTCATACTCTAGAAATGCCAATGCATAAAAGCCACCATACTTGCGACAAGCCTCGTTAACCTGAGTAGTATTACCATGGTTCCAGCCAGTAATAGTGACTGGCCCACTACCACCACCATATGAATAATAGAGCCAAGTAGCACCAGCCTTAGCACTGTGACGATAGCCTGTAGTAGCTTTTCTACCGCCATCACCTGCACCACCAGCAGCGGCAAAAACCTCAGTAGTGCCAAGTGATAAAGTGATGAGCAACGATACTACTATGGCTAAAACAGAGAAATGGGATTTAATACTAATTAGTCTCATTTTGGAGCTCCTGAATTACTTGATCTGGGGCACGGTAATTATCGGCGTCTGGGCCAAGATCCACAACTGGATATTCGTCGTTGCAAAGTTCTTCTTGCTCAGTGGCTCGGTCCTGGTATTCGGTGACAATACTATCATCTGGATCAAACATATAATAAGCCAAGGCATAGGCTAAGTAGTAATTAACAACTTGGGCACAATCTAGCATGTCAAACTCTAGCGCTTCGATAAGAGCTAAGCCACGGTCAACAAAGCCTCTACTCATAAGTTCCCTGGCGTATTCAATAACAAGATCATTGTATTTGAGTTCGTGACGCTCAGCATTAATAATATCAGCATAATAAGTGCGGACATCTTCATCGGATTTTTGGGAACCTTCGTGGATGATTTCGGTAAGTTCTGTATCCCAAGCGTCAAGATCTGCATCGCTTAGTCTATCTAGGACTCTACCCTTCGATGACCAAAGGGTAAGTTGTAAAATAAGCACAACAATCAGTACGCCGATGGCTGAAAGTGTAACAATAGAAATAATTTTGTGACGACCTGCAAATGGATGCTTGAAATATGCGACAATTTCTGCCCAAATTTTAGAAAAAAATCCTTTGATGCGAGATGGTTCTTTGCGAGATTGATCTTTATTTGACCCTACAAAATAATCTGGAACAGTTTTGTCCGGGATTTTGCTAGAGGAAAACTGGACATTCTGACCTTCTTTATCCATGCCTTTATTTAACCACAAGCGGAAAAAAATAGCAAGAAAAATGCATTACATGCCAAATATAAACGACATCCACTGTTCAAAATTAGTAGGTTCTTCCGCCTCTTCTTTGACAATGATGTTTTCGTGCTTGTGCTTGGCAAAGTCAGAATTGGCTGGGAGATAGATGAGGGTTTCGCCATCGGCAATTTTGTTGCGGAGATCACGGGCGGCAAGTTCTTGATATTCTTCTGAAGCGTAGTATTGGTTCTCTAGTTCTAGTGACTCGATTTCTAGCTGAAGTAAAGATAGCTCATTTTGACGAGCAATGAGGCGTTGTTCTAGCTCCCAGTTGCGGCTCATGGCGGAGATGGCACCCCAAGTCCAAATTAGACAAAGACCAACACCCACTAAAAAAATAGCGCGCTCCTGGGAAAACCAGTGCTTGATGCGATAGCCTAAACGCCTGAAAGCGGTCTTGATTCTTTCCATTAATGCTTTTTTATTATACCATTTTATGCTAAAATAAGTCCAGTCCTGGGGGCGTAGCTCAGGGGTTAGAGCAGGCGGCTCATAACCGCTTGGTCGTTGGTTCGAACCCAACCGCCCCCACCAGATTGGTTTTCTTTGATAGAAACCACCGAATCAAAGGGTTCCTTTAAGAGATAATGGAGCCTTTTTTGGTTATCTAAATACAAGTTCACAAACACTTTTCGCACCAATTCGTCCTTCTGGATTATATCAGCTGCCCTTATCTTATCGCCAAGTGTTTTCATCAAGTTCACAAACTCTTTTTCTTCCAATCTGAGTGCATCGGGATTCTTTATTTTAGCCTTCAATTCATCGCATTCCTGTTCTAGTTCTTGATTCTCAATCTCCAAGTCGTTAATCCTCTTATTTGCCCGTTCTTTAACGGTGTCTGAGTTGACGGCAATAATCTTCTGGGCTTCCTTATCAATCTCGTTCTTGTTTGCCTTAATGACGGCTTGCTTGCTCGAAATACCGCGTCGAATCTCGTCAACAACTTCGTCAGTTATACTATCAAGCTCAGCAAGGTATCTCTTGTAGGCTTTAGAATTGAATTCCATGCGGTCGAAGATGTCATATATCTGGTCGAACACTTCCCCTGCCATAATACTTTTCTGAGCGCGCTTGCAATTCTTGTTCCTGCAATCGAAATACAACACTCTGCCACTTTTGTCACCTGGCATATGTCTACCTGGAGCCATTGGGTGTTTGCACTCATCACATATCACCATTCCTTTTAATGGGAGAAAGACCTTTCCAGCCTTCACATTTTCTCTATTATACTTCTTAACTTCCTTATACCCGACAGCTTGAGCCTTAATGTAATCTTCTTCCGTAATCATAGCCTTAAAATCGTAGTGCTCAGCAAGGTGTATTTCACTATTCCCCTGCAATAGAACACCATAGTAAAATGGGTCTTTTAGAAAGAGTCTGACGGACTCCGCAGATTTGAATGTATCAGTTCGCTTGCCGTTCGGAGAAGTCCTTGAAACCTTATTCTTCTTAAGAAACTTATGGATTTCTTTAACTGGTGCTCCGCTAACCCTCATACTCCAGGCATCCCTGATGTAGCCATAGTTCTCGTCAGGAACATAAAACTTTGTTTCCGTATCGCGCTTATACCCCCACTTTGGTGCGCCATTCGAGATACCACGAGTAGCATCCTGCTGGACACCACGCTTAACTCGTTCAGAAAGTGCGTCAGAATACTGTTTGGAGAACACGAACAACATCCCTAACATCATCTTTCCGCTAGATGTGTTTTCAAATGGATGTTGACAGAACTTAAGGTCAACAATCTCCCAACTGTCTAGCATGTCAATTATAACTCCAGCCTCAAGCATGTTCCTGCAGAGTCTATCTGGATGCCATGCGATAATTCCATCATACTTACCTTGCCGAAGTTCCTTTATCATGCCGTCAAAGACCTTTCGCCGACCAGCAGTTTTGGCTGATTGGCTCTCCATATAAACCTTCACGACATGGAGATTATTTCTCTTGGCTAAGTCCTTACAGAGCTTAACTTGGTCCGGGATAGAGTGAGCCTGTCTATCTTCACTAGTGGTAGATTTACGGGCGTATATGACGTATCTAAGGGTAGAGAAATCAATGTCCTTGTATTCTTTCCCTTGGTTCTCTGGCTTATCCTTCCATGGCTTCATTACCCTATATTATACCATATCTCCACCTTTTCTATCTGAGCAGGTAAAGAAGGTTCGGATTTCACCATCACTTTCACCTTTACCTTGTAGATGATTCAGCATCGACACCTTATTGAGGCTTGAGTTTGGGGCCTCAGTATCAATACTATTTACTATCCTGACTAGCTCTACTAGACCACAGCAGGTTTGCTCGTCATTCATATAACGTTGTTCACCGTGAAACGAGAAAGGCGAAAAGCGAACACGGCAGCCTCTCCTTTAGGAGGCATTACGCCGTTCGTCTCTTTTACCTATCAAGTGGCTTAGCGACCTATATCACCACTATCACTCTATTTGGCCGAGCGGATAAATCCTTTGTGCGCGAAGTAGTTTTTTAGTTGAGGCATTAGTATCTGCCCTTCATTACTATTAGTATATCATTAACTTATAGCATGAACAAGGACGAGCGCTGACGCGCTTCACCAGCAGAGCTGGTGAGAGAAAAGAGACTATACCCCTCAATAACACCCCGTCAAAATAGGCCCTGTGAGGCTCTGAGAGGCTCTCTGAGGGCCGTTTAAGCAAAAGAGGTACCCTAACCTCTAAAGCGACACTTTCTCCAATACCTCCTGGACTCTATCTAGGTAACTTTCTATGTCGATACTATCTTGCAATTCTAGGAGATGTTGTTTCCATTCTTTCTCGTTCGCCTTATCTACAATTTTAAGTAATGCCGTAGCAGGCATCATCATCCGCTTAGCAAAAGCCTCAATCATTTCGTTGTCGTTGCGTTCAAAATCGTATTTGTCGTGGAAAATAGTCTTCAATTTTTTACGCAGTAGAATGACCGCATACTCATATAGCCCAGTCCCGACATTGGTTGCGGTCTGGATTGTGCTCATAGAATAACGAGCAGCACCAGTTGCGGAAAACATCAAATCACCTGCCTCATTAGTTAAATCCAAACTGATGTCAAAGATTTGGTCTGCCAGCTCACTGTAGTCGGTATTTCTGGGTGCGTTTTTCAAATGAGCCGAAGATTGCTGATGCGGTGTTTTGCGTGGTGAAGATTTGTGGCTATTAGATAATGCCTTGGTATTACTCCGGGCTACTCCAGCCCATACCATCTGGGCGATAAGCATCCATGCGGTGAGTGGTGTTGTTCCGACATACTTGTTCCCTAGGAGTATGTAAAGCCCAGGCCTCAGGAAGAAAAATAGCGCAAGAATAAATGCAATAACAAAACTTATCTTCGCGAACTTTGGGTTCCTTTTCATGTTAATCATGCCAGCGACATTAAAAATTAGAGGAATCAAGTTCCAGCCTAATGCATGGCTAATCATCGTTTCAAAGCTCATAATCTCCCTTTCTCCTTAACAGATTCTAATCGTTGTTGCCAATCGGTAGATTGTAGCTCTTTCACATACTGTTCGTGTCGTTGTTTTATCTCTTGAATTATCTCTTCTTGTGTCTTGCTCTCTTGCATATAGCCAGACTCTTTTATTCCAACGATTTCAGCAAACATTAACTGCTCATCATTGGTCATAAGCGAAAGTGGATCTAGGTGCATCTCCCCTAAATCAGCAAGTATGTCTTCTCCCTTGTGTATATCAGCACAGCCATATACAAGCTCAAGATTCAGTGCGGCATCCACATACATCTCATCAAGTTTAGAGTCAGAAATGCCCGCATCCCTAAGTAGCTCTGCTGTATGCTTGGTAGAGAGTTGTCCGTATAGGATTCTCCCAATTGCGATTAGCACTTCCTTTCCGAATCTATATTCGTCTGATTCCATAGTTAGAGTCTCCTTGTAGCTATAATACTTACAACCACCGTCTCCCGCTACAAAAAGGATGCCACGAGGTGTTAGCATCCAACTCCCACTTTTCGGTAACCTAGAGCATAGTGCCCTATGATACCTACGTGACATCCTTTCTGGACGCTATGTAGGTCTCTTGGTTACCTTTTTCTTTTCTGTAAATGTGGGAATTGGATGTTGCTCATATTTTACCATTAGAACGTGTGTTTGGCAAGCATAAGCCCTACCGCCACCCCATCATCAAAGGCGAAAATCATCAAAGAAAGAAACAGAGAGATTGAGTGGAACCATTAAAATCTAATCGGGCGGAAAATCCTTGGCAACATTTAATCTAATCTGTTAGTAAATAAAACACCAAAGAAAGTATATGAGTGATACTATCATTGAGTTTGTGGTGTAAAGCATTGGAAATCACCCTACAAGCAAGCTCACTAAACCAGCTAGCCCAGGGGGCTCTGGTAGGGGGTATAATTCAGGAACAGGGAGGATGATGCGCCCGATTTATGGCGATATGTTATAGAGCCTGTGTAGTAAAATGCACTCCAATGACACAGGTAATCTCATAAAGATATACTATCATAAGACAACCAACCTAACTAAACAACCGAGAGATTCGGCCCGAATTTACCACAAACAACAGAACAGCGCCCTTCGGGCGCTTGGGAAAGACGTGGGAGAGTTATGCTAAGATATTGCTGTTCACAACGATTCGGCCTGTATTACTTTGGTCGCTGTTTTCTCAGGTAATAGTGCTCAGTATGGTCAAAATACCCCTTAGATGGAGAGAGGCAGAAATAGTGATGGCCGTTGTTTGCCATCAGGAAATTGACAACTTTTTCACTGCGCCCCTTAAGTTCACAAACCTCCCAACCGCCCCCACCAGATTTTATCTAGCTCGGCAAAATTGCCGGTTTTTTGGTGGTAGATTTCTGTTAAGTACTTTGCGAAGTTTAGGAGCTATTTTGGCGTTTTTCAAAAAGGAGGCCCGTGATATAATTAAGGTAACGAGTTGTTTATGGTGGGCCTGCTTGGTGGATAAAACTAAAAAGGAGGCAAATGAATAACAAAGACAAAATACAATTATTTGAAAACACTCCGGTGCGTCACGAATGGGATGCAGACAAGGAGGAATGGTTGTTTTCGGTGGTGGATGTGGTGGCTGTACTAACAGAACAACCAGAATACGACGCCGCTCGCAAATACTGGAAGGTACTTAAAGGTAGACTGAAAGAAGAAGGCAGTGAGTTGGTAACAAATTGTTACCAACTGAGATTAAAATCGTCAAAAGACGGCAAGAAATATTTAACGGATGTCATGACCACTGAGCAAATCTTGCGTCTCGTCCAATCTATTCCGTCTAAAAAAGCTGAGCCGTTTAAGGTCTGGCTCGCCAAAGTAGGCAACGAGCGCATCGAGGAAACTATCGACCCCGAGAAAGCAATCGACCGCGCCATGGAGACTTATCTCAAGAAGGGCTATTCTGAGGAGTGGATTCACCAGCGCCTACTTTCTATTCGTGTTCGCAACAATCTTACCGATGAGTGGAAAAACCGTGGCGTTAAGAAAGGCATTGAATACGCCATCCTGACGGATGAAATCACCAAAGCTTGGTCTGGCATGACTACTAAGGAATATAAAAATCATAAAGGCTTAAAGAAAGAAAATCTCCGCGACAATATGACCGATCTAGAGCTCGTTCTAACCATGCTCTCCGAAGCCAGCACTACCGAACTTGCAAAAGTCGAAAATCCACAAGGATTCCTAGAGAATCAAAAAATCGCCCGTCGTGGTGGTAAAATCGCAGGCAACGCTCGCGCCGAAATTGAAGCCGAAACTGGTCGTAAAGTTATTTCATCAAGTTCTGCTCCAGAGCTTGGGCTATGATAGCCACTCTAGTCTTCATTGCAAACTGTCAACCCGGGCAATTTCGCCCCCCACCAAAAATTGCAGAAAAAATGAGGCGCAGTAATGCGCCTCTTATGGATTACTTTATGAGTACCCATGTGAAGTCCTCTGGTTCTACGGGCCAAACTTTGTAGTTTTTGTTGACATAGCTTGAGACAAGTACATTACCGTCTTCAAGCTCTTTCTCGAACCAAACTACTATGCCCCACTCGCTGATATCGGGATTTATGCCAATATAGCGGTGGCCGTTGCGCGGTGTCTGCGTTGCCGCAGGATGATAGCCAGCTTCAGCTAAAAACTGGACCCATCGATAAGCATCAAGACGCTCTTTTGTTGTCTTTTGCGGCCAGATTCCAGTTGTCTCAAACACCTTCCAAGCACAATAGCTCGTGGCGTATTTTACGACACACAAGCTTTGATCGGAAATGAGCGTGTAACTTTCTGAATTATCGTCCTCCTCCCAGTTTGCGAATTCCGGATCTGAATACGGCCAAGGATAAGTATCAATAATTTCCCCGGACTTATAAGCTTCGGAGAACTTTTTCCCCGGTCCTTCCCAATACTTTCTTGCGGCATTGCGGTACTTTTCCCGGTTTATTTTCCGAAGAAGCCGGTTTTTGTTCCATTTTGGACAAGATTTCTTTGCCCATTTGTTTACTTGGTCTACCTTTTCCATATTTAACACCTCCTGAAATGTGAATGTACAACTTATATTTATATTTTACTATATTTTTTGTATATTGTCAACAGAACTGGACTGTTGGTAACCGCCCCCACCAAATTATACATTGATTTATTATTGATATTGTGTTATAATATATAGTATAGTTCAGGTGGCTGAAGGCACATTAATAGGGAGGTGGCGTTATGTTTGTTTTGGCAAAATTAAGATGGAAATTGTATGACTTTTATTCTAGGCGACTTTTGTTATGGGGGCTTAAAAGAGGCTACATCCAAACTTATAGCGACGAACTGATTGAAAGGCTCAGAGATGTATACTACGGCGGTGTACCGGCTTCAGTATTGCTTCTGTGTAATGCTATCACGGATGGCCATTGCTATGATCGAGCGCTGCTAATGTCTAGGGCATTCTTAGATGGTAATGATGATGTTAATCTTGTCTATGCAGAAGTAGCCGATCTCAAATTTAACCCCGACAACAAGGGCGGTAGCGGTGATCATTGTGTGGTAGAAAGGATTACGGAAAATGGTAAACGGCTCATCTACGATACATCTGCGGGATTTGTCTATACCAAATGGATATATTGGCTAATCGATTTTCCTAAAGTTAGGCTTGTCCGTACCAAAAATGAAATTATTAAGTTTTTGGAAGGCGAGGAGCCTGGCGCTAGTTCGGAAGATCCAGTGTACGCGGACAGAAATTTTGTTTTGAGCCTAATTATCCCAAATATTGAAGCGACTTACGGTAGAAAAGGAGAAATGTATTCTCTCCCAGGCATCGAATTGCTGCAACGCGAGGTGGAGATTTTCAAAAACAGAACCATCAGCAAGTCACCCTCATAACCTAAGAGGCTGGTTAGTTGTTCCAGCCTCTTTTTGTCCCAAATTTATTTATGATTTACGCGAGCAATTGATTAGGCCATCAATATTGTGATTGGCCATGATTTTGACATTTCCCTTTTCGTCTCGCACTTCGGTAGTTTTGAGTCCGATTTCTGTGACTACACCCTTAAAACCATCGGCTTGCACAATGACGGTATCGCCAACCCCAAATTGGTCTTCGGCAATAATTGCAACGCCAGCGATAAAATCTTTAATCATATCCTGGAACGCTAGACCAAGAATTGCAGTAAGAATTCCCAACCCGGCAAGCAAAGATGTAACATTTACTCCGAATACCGCCAAGACCACTAACAAAATAATAATTAGGAATACATATTTTAGGATACTTGAAAGCATCTTGGAAATAGTCTTGACGCGCTGCTGGTGGCTAGCGCTAGCCTTTTTGCCGCCTGCGTGATTAAAAACTATCCTGAGGATTCGTTTTAGGATGAGATAAACGATTAACACGAACAAAATATACAGGGCGGAATTGATTAGCCGTTTAACACTGATTTCTGTTCCAAAAAAGTTGAGATTCATGAGCTGGCTCCTTTGTTACTTTTCTGTATCTTACTGTGTTTATTATAGCATAAGCATATCAAAAAACTGCGGAGATAGAGTCCGCAGTTTTAAAACATAAATATATTTATGGCTTATTTCTTCTTGGAAAGGGTCAAGAAACCATTGCGTGGGTTTTCATTGACAACACGATCTGCAGGAAGATCAACTGGAGTACCTTTGCCACCGTTCTCAGTCTTGGTGAAGAAGTAAATAGTTTGCTTCTTGCCGCCACGAAGAGTAACTTCTGACTGACGTAGGTAGTAGGTAACACCTTTACTGTTAGTATGTTGGTAGGCCATAATTCCTCCTTAGTTGTTGTACTTCTTATCTTATGACCCCTTGCTTTAGATGTCAAGGGGTTTTTACTATTTTTTTATAAAAATTAAAGCTAAACGGAGAATACACCAGATAATGAACCTGATAAAAATTACAACAGACAAGAGTAAACAAATAATCATTACAAAGCCAGAAAGGGTGGGCGTCCAAATAGGGGAAGCAAAGTCATAGCGGAAAAGGGCGGTAGATGGCAAAGAGGCTACAAAAGTATCTTCTATTCGATCAGTGGTAGGATACTTGGCAATTTCTCCAGTCATACAATCTAGATAGCCTTGGCTGTTCCAAGCCCAACCATATTGGATAGCCAGGGGTTTACATACTTCCATGGCCTTAGCGAAAACATTGCCATTGGGATTGTTGTCACTACCAGCTTCGGCTTCGGCTTTGGCAAGCGCTTCAGAGGCTTTGCGCTGATATTGATGTTCCAAATAAATAGGGCCTGTACCAAAGGAAACTAATGATTCTCCATTTTTTTCTATGACATTAATCACAGTGTGCGTGCGCACGAAATCCTGAAGATTCTGCAAAGAAACAGAAATAGCCTCGTCGTCTCCTGATTCATCAGCGGCAGCAACTTCTGATTTTAGCTCGGTCATTTTGATATGGTCAAAGCGAAGAAGGGTAGCTTCAATAAAAAGTAAAAGAACAAGGACAACCAATAGTTGCCAAGTTTTGACGCGGCCGAGAGACCGAAGGGAATTTTTTATATCAATTTTCTTAATACCACCCATAAACTGATATAATTATAGCATATGAACATATATATTTCTGGGATTTCTGGAACTGGTCTAGGGCCGCTGGCTTTGATGGCAAGTGATGCTGGACTTTTTGTTTGTGGGACGGATTTGGCGGAGGGAGCCGTAACGGGAGAATTAGCAGCCAAGAAAGTTGAAATGGAAATTGGGCAGACAGCGCAGGATGGAAAATTCTTGCAAAAAATGGCGGAGACAAAAGGCGTAGATTGGTTTGTTTATACCTCTGCTTTGCCAAAAGACCATCCGGAATTGCTACTAGCAAAAAAACTGGGAATTAGGGTATCGAAGCGAGATGAACTGATTGCGTATTTAGTGGAAAAATTAGGGCTCAAGATGGTGGCAGTAGCAGGAACACATGGAAAAACTACTACGACAGCAATGATTACCTGGACAGCATTATCATTGGGCTTGCCAGTATCGTATCTGATAGGCACGACTTTGCCTTTTGCTGAAGCTGGGCAATATAATCCTAAGTCGGAATTTTTGATCTATGAAGCCGACGAGTATGATCGTAATTTTTTGCATTTTTATCCGTGGCTAGCGGTAATTACCACTGTATCTTATGATCATCCAGATATTTATCCAACAAAATTAGACTATATTAAGGCTTTTTCTAAATTTGAAGGGCAAAGCGAAAATGTAATCCGGGGAAGAGCACTAGAGGGGGAAGCCGCAGAAAATACGGAGGCAATAGATTTTAGTAAAAAATTTGTGTTGGCTGGTGAGGCTAGAAGATATGATGCAGGATTAGCAATGCAAGCGATTTTTGAGATGGTAGAAGAAGTGGGGATGGAAGATTCTGGAGAAAACTTGATTGCTGGCGGAAAATCTTATGTCGGAAGAAAAGTTGACGAAAGCCTAATCATAGAAATACTAAATGATTTTCCTGGCGTGGGCAGGAGATTTGAACGAATAGCAGATGGGGTTTATTCTGATTATGGGCATCATCCTGAAGAAATTGCAGCCACCATTAATGTGGCAAAAGAGGAGGCTGAGAGGTTGGGATTAAATGGCGTAGTGGCTATCTATGAGCCGCACCAAAATGTGCGCCAACACGAAGTAAAAGATGGCTACAAAGAGGCATTTTCTGGAGTAGAAAAATTGTATTGGCTGCCAACATATCTAGTGAGGGAAGATCCAAATCTAGCCGTGCTCACGCCTGAGGATTTTATTGCAGACTTAGTCAATAAAGATGTAGCTGAGCCGGCAGAGATGGATGATAAACTTTCTGATATACTAAAAGAATACCAGAAAAATGGATATTTAATACTATTAATGACTGCCGGGCCAGCAGATGGTTGGTTAAGAAGGGTGTTTAATGGAAAAGACTAAAGAAGAGAAAGTAGGGATTAAACGGATCCTAAAATTTACCGGAGTGGGAATAGTGGCTACGGTAGTTGACTATTTGATCTACACTTTACTAATTATGGTGTTGTTTGGTGGGGATGTAGCAGCGGCGGGCATATCTTCGATATTGTCTGGGATTTGTTCAACCTTTGTAGCTTATGTACTACATAATAATATCACCTGGAAAGAGCGCAATCCTGGGAAGTATGGCATCATAAAATTTTTTGCCTGGAATGCATTTGTGGTGATATTAGTGCGGCCAGTATTAGTAGCCTTCTTTAGCATGTTGACTGGGCTTTATGAATTTGCCTTTATGCTAATAGGATGGATTCCAGTATTTTCTTCTTTTGATTTTGTGGCAAGCACCGGGATTTATGTGCTGATGACAATAGTGACGATGACTCTAAATTTTGTTTTTTACGAAAAAATTGTTTTTGGCCGTAGCAAAGAGGACGGGGAGAAGGTAAATATAAAGAGCGTTAGGAAGCCCGGAAAAGAACAATAGGCTAAAGGCAAAGCTGACCAAGACAGCAAGAAGCAAGGCGTTTTTAGGGATTTTGATTAAAGCATAGATAATTACAGCGGCAATGATTAATATGCCGGTAGCGCCGAGTTCCAAAAGTAGGCTGACATATTCGTTTTGGACGATTTCTTTAGGTCCTAAATCTTCTGGATGGAGTGTGTGCATGGCAATGCCAGCAGAGCCAAGGCCAGTACCAATGACAATATATTGTGGGGAAGAACTCCAAGTGCCAAGAGCTAAGGAGTTGAGGGAAAGACGAACATTGGTGGATTCTGCGACATAGCCAGAAAAGCTAGAAGTCTCTGGAGCGATTGTAGTTTCTTTGGGTTCTGCTGTAGTCTCCGCATCAGAAGATGTGGGGCTATCATTTGATGAATCAACATGGGTAGAAGATTGATCAGACTTGAATTCTGCCGAACGGAGATCTATGACTCCAAGGGAAAGTTGGTGGATAGATTTAGTGATACCAGAGAAGAAAGTGTCGTTGGTAGGGCTGATAGCAGCAAAAAATCCTTCGGAGACAATAGCTATAGAGAAGGCAACTATTACCAGCAAGATAGCTGTAGTTGCAGATTTTAATTTATATTTTATAATAGGGAATCGCTTGGTGCAGCAAAATACAAATAGGACAACAAGACCAAGGCCAAAGGAATAGATGGCACCACGAGAAAGGGTAAGAAAGAGAGTAGAGGTGAGAAAAAGCGTCACTAAAATAAGGGAAACTTTTTGTTTGCGAGATTTTGGGGCGGAGAGAAAGAGAAGGTAAAAGCATAGGAGAACTGGAGCTAAGAATAGTCCGCCCATGAATTGTGGCTCAATAGCAAAACCGTTAGGATGAGGAAAGCCAAAAGAGGTATAGGTGCAGCCACGGCAGAGAAGTGTGAATTCACGACTGACGCCAGCTAGATCAAGAATGCATTGAACCCAACAAATGACAGCAAAAAATACAGATGTGGCAAGCAAAATTTTGAGAAGTTTTGGCCGGAGAGTTGGGGAAGATTTAAAGTCTACAATAATATTAAGGACCGCAAAAACGACAAGCCACAGGATACCAGAGGTGAGGACTGCGCGCAGGGGATTGCCAGACCAAAGGCTAGACAGAGAACAATAGAGGGGGATGGTGGCGCTAAGCAAAAGCTTGGGCCAACCAAAGAAAGAAACAAGCCGTTTGAGCGAGGGAATTGAGGATAATGCAAACAGAACTAGCCAAATTTCTACTAGGGAAAGGTCAAAGTTCATGTATTCGTTAGTGCCAAGAGAGATAACTGGATGATAGGAGAAAAAAATAACAGCTGGGAAAAATATCAGCAAGATGCGATGGAATTTCTGGAAAAATTTAACGCAAAGATTCATAAACGAGCTCCTTTATCTTGGTGATGAAAACAGATTTATCAAAGGGTGATGTTGTGTTTTTTACAACATCTGGGGAAAAGGCAGACTTATCAAAAGATTCCATAGCAGAGACGAGGGAATCTACGGATTGGTTACTAAATAAGATGCCATTTTTGCCAGGCTGGATATAATCTAATGCGCCACCTTTGCCGAAAGCTATAACTGGAAGCCCGCAGGCCATGGCCTCTATTGGAGCAATGCCAAATGGCTCCATGCTAGGAAAAAGATAAGCGTCCGCCTGAACAAGATATTTCTTCAATTCTGACTGGCTCATTTGTGGAAGAAAGTGGATGTTAGGTGCATTATTAGCTAATTTGACAAGTCTAGAATGTTCTGGTCCGCTACCAATAATTAAGAGGTTGTCGCCAGTTTTGAGACATGCTTTAATACATAAATCGATTCTTTTCCAGTTGACTTGTCTGGAAGTTGTGATGTAATTGTGCTTATTTTTGATTTGACTTTTCCCTGCTTTTGTTTTGTTGCTTGTGGAAAACGATGTGGAAAACTTTTCCAGGTCAACTGGTGGATAGATGATAGTTGATTCCCTCTTGTAGTATTTTTGGATCTGCTGAGCGGCGTAACTTGAGATAGTAATAAATTTGTCTGGGCGCTGGGCGGCAGCAAAATCTGCTTTTCTAAGAGGTTTTACAAATAGTTTGAGGGCGAGGCGCGCTAGCGGATTAAGGAGACCAAAACCAGGGTTTTTGAGGTAATCATCGTACATCTGCCAGTAGTACTGAGTAGGTACATGACAATAGCAAAGATGGGTACATTGGTGTTCGGTATGTTCGGTTTTTGAGTCGGTTTGTTCTGTTTTCTTAGTCTTTACAGATTTGGCTTCGGCGCCAGTGACAGAAATAACTAAATCATAATCAGACAAATCCAAGTGAGAAAAATAATGCTGTCTAAGTGGACTGATAAAGCGACGCAGACCAGTAGGAAAAATTTGCAACCAACCAGTGCGGACATCGGCATCCAAAAACCAATCGATTCCCTTTTTGTCGTATTTGGAGGTATAGATAGGCGCATCTGGATACATCTGATGAAGCGCAAGCAAAACGCTTTCTGCGCCACCTATGGTAGTTAGCCAATCGCAAACTAAAGCCACCCTGGGCCGAGACATTATTTTGCTCCCTTTCCAGTGATGACGGCCCAAATAGTCCGGAAGATGATACTAAAATCTAGCTTCATGGACCAATTTTGGACATAATAAATATCTAGGGCACGGCGTTCTTCAAAAGATATATCGCGACGACCAGAAACCTGCGCTAGGCCAGTAAGGCCGGATTTAACAGAAAGAAGTAAAGAGCGGTCACCGTAATCGCGTAGTTCCCCAGGGACGAGGGCGCGTGGGCCGACTAAGGAAATGTCGCCACGAACAACATTAAATAATTGCGGAAGTTCATCCAGAGAAGTGGCACGAAGAACGCGGCCAACCTTGGTGACGCGGGGATCGTCTGGGAGAAAATCTCCGTTTTTGCGATATTTTTGGATGAGTTCCGGCTTGCCCATTTTGGTAAAGGCTTGCTCTGGAGAGAGGCCAGAATATTTGGGCTTGATGGAGCGGAATTTGAAAATTTTGACCTTTTGATTGTAGCGAGAAAGGCGATATTCGCTGTAGAAAACTGGGGAGTGGATATCGGAAAATTTAACGATCAACCAGATAATACCCATAGGGATAAGTGCGAGAAGACATGCGATGCTACCTAAGATAATGTCTACTGCGCGTTTTAGGAAACGGGAACCGCCAATAAGTGGCGTGACCCTGACTAAAATAGCAGGCGTATCGCCGATAAGTTCTAGGTCGCCAACATGAGATGATAAGGTAGAATCGGAAGGAATGAAATAATATAGCATGTGGTGTTTAACTGCTTGGCTATAGACATATTCTGTCTGACGCTCGTCTGTTTGGAAAATGACATCCGCCTGAATCCATTTAAGCGCTTCTTTTAGCGAAGTAAATTTTTTGCCCTGAAATTCTACCGGGATGTATTTATTGTTTGCGACTACGGCAGCCAAAGAATAGCCATCTTCTGGGAAATCGGCAAAATGATCTAGCAAATGGGCGGTGTTTTTGTCGTTGCCAATAACGATAGCGCGCAAGGTGCCGTAATTATTGCGGAGAGTAAAAGAACGGAAAAAATGAATAACGCCACGAACAAGAGCTAGCATGATAAAACACAAAATCAGAGAATACACTGCTACTAGACGAGTAGGAAAGATATGTTTGTCAGCGAAAAAGTCGTAAGTGATAAGAGCCATAGTGCCGATAATACAAGCTGTAAAAAGGCGGGCCAATTCTGGCCCCCTAGAACGATTGGCAAAGACATTTTTTCTATACAAACCAAGGATAGCCAAAATAATAAGCCAAATAGGGATAAAAACAAGGATTATTTGAACGAAAGCTCCAGGCTCAGCCTCAAAATAATAAGGGCGTTGGTCAATGTGGATACGGAAAAGATAAGCAAAAAGAAAAGCCAGGACGATGGCAAAAGTATCGCCAAAAATAAGGATAATACGAAAGATAAGACCGGGATCTTTTTTCATATATATATTATAGCATTTTTTAGAGTTTTAAGCACTATGCTACATGATATAATGGAAAAAAGGAGTAAAAATGAAAATATTAGTAACTGGTGGAACTGGATATATTGGCTCGCATACAGTAGTTGAACTTTTGAAAGATGGATATGAAGTAGAAATTTTAGATAATTTGGCTAATAGCAAAGCAAGCGTAGTGGATGTAATTGAGGAACTTACCGGCATTAAGCCAAAGTTTCACCAGGTGGATTTATTAGATAAAGAAGCTACCAAAAAAGTAATGCAAGAAGGCGGCTTTGATGCAGTAATACATTTTGCGGGGTTAAAAGCAGTGGCAGAAAGCGTAGAACAGCCACTACGATATTATGAAAATAATATTATTGGGACATTAAACTTATTAGCTGCAATGAAAGATGCCGGTGTTAAGAGACTAGTATTTTCTTCTTCCGCTACAGTCTATGGTGATCCAGGCAAGAATGCCTACACGGAAGATCTGCCAACTGGACAAAACATTGCTAGCCCATATGGCAAGACCAAATATATGATTGAGGAAATCCTGAAAGACGAAGCGGTAGCAGACCCGGAATTCGAAGTAATGTTACTAAGATATTTTAACCCAATTGGTGCACATGAATCTGGGAAGCTTGGCGAGGATCCAAATGGCAGGCCAAATAACTTAATGCCTATTATTATGAAAGTAGCTAAGGGAGAATACCCTGAACTTTCTGTTTATGGCAACGATTACCCGACAAAAGATGGCACCTGTGTGCGAGATTATATCCATGTAGTAGACTTGGCAAAGGGTCACTTGGCGGCACTGAAGAACATGAAACCGGGAGTAAAAATTTATAATTTGGGCTCTGGAAAAGGCACAAGTGTATTAGAAATGATTGCCGCTTTTGAAAAAGCGAGTGGAGAGAAATTGCCTTATAAAATTGCGGAGCGAAGAGCGGGCGATCTACCAGAATTCTATGCGGTGCCTACAAAAGCGCTGGAAGAATTGGGATGGAAAACCGAGCTAACTATAGAAGATGCAATGAACGATACTATTAAGTACCTAAATAATTTTTAAGCAGTGATTTTGGAATAGAACCGCCAACAAAATTTGAAGAGCTCTTTGTTGATAAGCAAAGTATAGATGGCAAATTTGTCGCGAAGTGTAGCAGAAGGATTTTTGATGACATCTTTTTTGTGAGTTTTGAGATAAGTTACGATTTCCTGTTCCGCAGCAAGTTGTTCGGCACTCAGTTGTTTTGGGGCTGGGATTTGACGCAAAACGCTGAACCTAGCATGACAACGACGAAGATTGGTAGTGTTCTGGAGATATGGAAAATTGCGATCAATAGCATCGCACATTTCGTCGGTTAGTTTGATAATATCAAATTTTTGATCGTTGAATTCACTTGTAGAAATAGAGTTTGTGCGCTTTTTGTAAATATATTTTGGCTCTGGGCCATAGGCAATGCGAGGACATTTTTGAATGACCTTGTAGGTAGTGCCAAGATCCTCATGAACAGTTTTTTCTGGGAAAGAGACATTATTCCATAGTTCCCTCTTGTATAACTTAGCGTAGGCTACAACTGTGAAACCATCTTCCCTTAACATGCGGCCAAGGGCCTCTTCTGTACTCATGACTTTTTCTATATAATTTGTACCATAATTAATCTCGCGGCCTTTGACAGTAATCTCTTGAAGTGCACAAATAGAAACTTGTGCTTGATGTTTAGAAATAAGCGTAAACAGATATTGAACATAGTCTGGCGCAACTGTGTCATCAGAATCAACAAAGGTAATATAGGTACCAGTGGCCTCTTTGATGCCACGATTCCTAGCATTAGAAAGGCCGCCATTGGCTTGATGAATAACACGAATACGAGGGTCCTTTTTAGCATAGGCGTCACAATCTACGCCACTGCCATCGGTAGAACCATCGTCTACTAGAATAATCTCCAATTTGGGGTAGTTTTGACGAATGAGCGAGTCTAAACAATCTGCAAGATAAGGTTTAACATTGTAAACTGGAACAATTACTGAGATTGTGGGGGTTTCCATATTAATATATTATACTATGTTATGATATAATATATCTATGAGATTTTTTATTTTTAGTAAGAAGAATCGGATTTTGCTGGGGGAGCTGACTAAGACTGATTTTAAATTGCGCTATCAAGGCTCTGTACTGGGATATATGTGGGCGGTAATAAAGCCACTTTTGATGTTTGCAATTCTCTATGTAGTATTTGCCAAAATTTTGAGATTTGGAAATGAAATTCCGCACTATCCGGTATATCTCTTGACTGGAACGGTATTATGGAACTTTTTTGTAGAGTGCACTCAGCAAGGTATTCATTCCATAGAACAACGCGGAGATTTAATCAGAAAAATTAGCTTCCCAAAGTATATTGTGGTAGTGAGCGCCACTAGTACGGCGGTAATCAATGTTGCTATCAATATTTGTGTGGTAGTAGTTTTTGCCTTAATTAATGGAGTGATGCCGTCACTTTCTTGGTTGATGATTGTGCCGCTACTATTAGAACTATATTTGTTTGCGCTGGGTATTTCCCTACTACTAGGTGCCATTAATGTCAAATATAGAGACATCAGTTCTATTTGGGAGGTATTGACCCAGGCATTATTCTATGCGGTACCAGTTATTTATCCACTTTCTATGGTAATGAATTCTTCGGTGGTGGCTGCAAAAATTATCATGATAAACCCTGTAGCACAGGTAATTCAGGATGCTAGATATAATTTGATAACCACAGAAACGGCAACTGGCTGGGGCATTTCTGGAGTCTGGTGGGGGTTACTTACATTAGCTATCGTGTTAATATTGCTAATTATATCTATAATATTTTTCCAGAAACGAGCTGAGCATTTTGCGGAGGAAGTGTAATGAAAAAGTGGTCTGATGACGAATATATAGAGGATTTGAAAGAAGATGTGTTAGAGCGTGGTGAAGATGACAAAGTAGCCATAGCGGTAGAAAATTTATACAAGAGCTTTAAACTGCCAACAGAAAAAGCTTTTGGGCTGAAACAGGCAATATTTAATCGCCTAAAAGGCATAAAAGGCTACCGAAGACAAGAGGTGCTAAAAGGCATCAGCTTTGAAGTAAAAAAAGGCGAATTTTTGGGAATTGTAGGGCGTAACGGTAGCGGAAAATCTACTTTGCTAAAAATTCTTTCAGAAATTTACATCCCAGATAAAGGCACGGTGCGAGTAAACGGAACCTTAGTACCATTTATTGAGCTTGGCGTTGGGTTTAATCCAGAACTAACTGGCAGAGAGAATGTATATCTAAATGGTGCCCTTCTAGGATTTTCCAATAAAGAAATGGACGAAATGTATGATGAAATTGTGCGATTTGCCGAGCTAGATCAATTTATGGACCAAAAATTAAAAAATTATTCTTCTGGTATGCAGGTGAGATTGGCGTTCTCAATTGCGATTAGAGCAAAAGGAGACATACTGGTATTAGATGAGGTCTTAGCAGTGGGTGATGCTGCATTCCAGGAAAAATGTAATGATTACTTTAAGAGTCTCCATGGCAATCAAACAGTAATTCTAGTAACTCATAGTATGGACAATGTAGAAAAATTCTGCGATAGAGCAATTCTGATAGAAGATGGCAAAATTGCCTGCGAAGGAAAGCCAGGAAAAGTGACCAAGGCTTATCAAAAGCTTTGGAGCTAAGCCCAAATTATTTGTGATTTTTCTTTTTGCGATAAGATTTGAAAGCTGCTAAGAATATTTGAGGTGGGTATTTGAGGATGGCCTGCAAAGCTTTCCAATGATTTTTAGGAAAATAATTCTTGACGAGCATTTTTTGGTTATCAGCGTCGTGGAATTCGGCGCGTATTCTGAGTAGATATGGTTCTAGTTCCTCGTCTGGAAGATGTAACATATTCCAATTGTAGCTAGCAAATTTAACTGCCTGAAAAATATAGCCATAAGTTTTCCAATCACCGCGAGTCTTGAGGTCTTTTTGCATTTTGGCGTATTCATCATTGATGTGGAAAATTTCTGATTGCTCTTGCAGCACATAGTCTGTGCCTATCTGTTGCTGATGTAAATAAGATTTGTTGGTTAAAACAATTTTACCACCAGAGGCTAAAAGCCTAAAATTATAACTAGCGTCTTGCGGGAGAGGACCAAATTCTTCTAAGAAAAAGATCTTGTTTTGGAGAATAAATTCACGCCGATAAAGGCCAGAGCCTAAGACTGGTGGTTGATAAAAAATACGGGTATCTTCTGTGGGCTCAATAATATAGCCGGCTTCTTCTGGGAGGATAGATTCATGAAAGATGTCGCGATCGGCGTAATGCTCATAAAAATTCCCACGGATAATATCAGCATCGTGTTTCTTGGCAAGTGCAAAAAGCTCAATAGACATTTCCGGGTTAAGATAATCATTGGCACTGACAAAACTAAGATATTCGCCTTTGGCTTTATCAATGCAAAAGTTCATAATCTTACCATAATCATGGGATTTGACGAGTAGCACATTGAAACGATGATCTTTTTTTGCGTAATCTTTGATAATTTCTAGCTGTTTTAGATCTACTAATGCAGGTGAATCGTCTTCTGAAGAATCGGGGTTTGAGACTGTAACAACGCAAAGAATTTCTAGATCATCTAGAATTTGGTTGTTGAGACTTTTAAGACAGGGCAACAAGTCCACCTCTTTGTCTTCGGGAATTTTGACAATGAGCGAGACACGTGGAGATTTTTTCGTAGGTGTCTGTTTTGCTACTGAATCCATTTTAATTCTCTTTTAGTTCGGCTAAGTAGCGAGAAAGTGCATCTTGCCAAGTAGGTAATGGCTGGAAACCACTAGAGACAAGTTTGGATTTGTCTAATCGAGAATTGAAAGGTCTAGCGGCTACAGAAGCACCATATTCTGCAGTAGTAACTGGAATAACTTTAGAATCAATACCGGCCTGCTTAAAAATTTCTTTGGTAAAATCTGCCCAGCTAATATATCCGCCTTCGTTAGTGGCATGATAAAACCCATATTTGTCTGTCAAAATCATATCTACTAGTAGCCTAGCTAAGTCTGGAGTATAAGTAGGAGTGCCAATTTGATCATCTACAACACGAACTTCCTGATGGTTTTTCCCAACTTCTAGCATGGTCTTAACAAAATTTTTGCCGTTTTTACCAAAAACCCAAGCAATACGGACGATGAAGAAATTGTCTAAGTTTTCAGCGACGGCTTTTTCGCCATCTAATTTAGACTGACCGTAGACATTTAGCGGAGCGTAATTTTTGTCATCTGGTTGCCAAGGCTTAGTTCCCTGTCCATCAAAAACATAGTCCGTGGAAATATAGACCATTTTGGCGCCAATTTTTTTGCAGGCTTTAGCAAGATTAGCGGTGCCATCAACATTGACTTTGCGGACAGCAGCAAGATTTTCTGGGGATTCAGCAGCATCAACATTGGTCCAGGCAGCACAATGAATAACGGCATCTGGACGATAATTTTCTAGCGTCTTTTCTACATTTTCTTTATCCGTAATATCAAGCGTGGTAGTTTTAAACTCGTAATTTTCCCCACCTTGGCGATCTGCACCAAGACAATCGATGCCACGCTTTTCAAGTTCTAACATCGTATCATGGCCAAGCTGACCAGATGTTCCCGTTACTAATACTTTCATTATTCCTCCTCTTTTTGATAATCGCCTGATAAAATATTTTCCCACCAGTCCTTATTCTCTACATACCAATTAATAGTTTTCTTGATACCATCGGCAAATTTAGTTTCTGGAAGCCAACCGAGTTCATCATGAATGAAGGTAGGGTCAATAGCGTAGCGGCGATCATGACCTTTGCGATCTTCTACAAATGTAATAAGGCTTTCTGGCTTGCCAAGTTCTTTGCAAATTAATTTTACAATATCAATGTTAGCCATTTCGTTATGTCCACCAACATTGTAGATTTCACCAATTTTGCCATTATGAATGATCAGGTCAATGGCACGACAATGGTCTTCAACATAGAGCCAGTCACGAACATTTTTACCATCACCATAAACTGGGAGCGGCTTGTCGTTCAAAGCATTAATGATGGTGAGCGGAATTAATTTTTCTGGAAAATGATATGGGCCGTAATTATTGGAACAACGCGAAATAGTGGCTGGGAAATTATAAGTTCTGTGATAGGCCATAACTAACATATCGGCGCCGGCTTTGGAGGCACTGTATGGACTACTGGCATGGAGTGGAGTTTTTTCGGTAAAGAATAGGTCTGGGCGGTCCAGTGGCAGATCACCATAAACTTCATCTGTAGAAACTTGGTGGTAACGAGGGACATTAAGCTCGCGACAGACTTCCATCAAGGTCTGCGTGCCAGAAATATTAGTTGCAACGAAAATCTCTGGGCCAGTGATAGAACGGTCAACATGAGATTCGGCAGCAAAATTTACTACAATGTCTGGTTTTTCTTCTTCAAAAAGTTGCTTAACTGCAGGCTTGTCACAAATATTAATTTTAGCGAAGCGAAAATTAGGATTTTCCATAGCTTTTTTCAGGGTATGAATATTGCCAGCATAAGTAAGACAATCCAAGCAAATAATGCGATAGTTTGGATATTTATTTAGCATGTAATAAACAAAATTTGAGCCAATAAAGCCTGCTCCGCCAGTAACAACAATGGTTTTTTCAGTCATTAGTTTTCCTCCTTAAATGTAATTTTTGATTCTACTAGAGTAGGATGCTTCATATCTTTTTCACTGAGGGTAAAATCTACATCAACTTCTGGCCAAGCGATGTTGATGTCGACATCATTATAAATGATGCCACCTTCTTCTTCTGGATGATAGAAATCGTCACATTTGTAAGCGAACTCCGCCGTGTCACTAAGGACTAGAAAGCCGTGCGCAAAGCCGCGTGGAATCATAAGCTGCTGCTTGTTTTCTGCGGAAAGTTTGGCACCAACCCACTGGCCATAGGTAGGGCTACCTGCTCTTAAATCTACGGCAACATCAAAAACCTCGCCTTTTAATACCCGGACGAGCTTAGCCTGAGGATGAAGCTTTTGGAAATGAAGGCCACGCAATACGCCTTTTTTGGAGCTAGATTGGTTATCTTGGACAAAAGTATAATCTAGGCCGGCCTCTTTAAAATCTTTGGCACTATAGGTTTCCATAAAATAACCACGCTCATCGCCAAAGACTTTAGGGGTGATAATGTAAACACCTTTGATTTTGGTCTCTTCAAAAGTAAAATTGCTCATTAGTCTTTTAGTTTCCTTTCTGCAACATTTTTGAGATGCTTGCCATAGCTAGATTTGCCATACTTGGCAGCAGAATCTAAGAGCTGCTCTTTGGTGATCCAACCATTCTTGAAAGCAATTTCTTCTGGGGCGGAAATTTCTACGCCTTGGCGTTTTTGAATGACACGAACAAAATCTGAAGCATCAGCAAGAGAATCCATAGTGCCAGTGTCTAGCCAAGCTAAGCCGCGACCAAGCACCTGAACATCTAAAATTCCTTCTTTGAGGTAGATTTCATTGAGGGAGGTAATTTCTAATTCCCCGCGTGCAGACGGGGTGATAGTTTTGGCTTTTTCTGAAACGCCAGCTGGGTAAAAGTAAAGGCCAGTAACAGCGTAATTGCTCTTTGGATGTTCTGGTTTTTCCTCGATGGAAAGCGCATGCCAATTTTCATCAAAATCTACTACGCCAAAGCGTTCTGGGTCGTTAACATAATAACCAAAGACTGTAGCACGGCCATTTTCGGCATTTTCTACAGACTGAAGCAAGGAGCTAACAAAACCGTGGCCATAAAAGATATTGTCTCCAAGAATCATGGCGCAAGCGTCGCCAGCAATAAATTCTTCCCCAAGGGTAAAAGCTTGAGCTAAGCCATCTGGAGACGGTTGGACCTTGTAAGACAAATGTACACCCATTTTAGAACCGTCGCCTAAGAGGCGTTCAAAATTTGGTAAATCTTCTGGAGTGGAGATAATAAGGATATCACGAATGCCAGCAAGCATAAGAGTGGTAAGTGGATAATAAATCATTGGTTTGTCGTAAACTGGCAACATCTGTTTGGAGGTAGCCAAAGTTAGTGGATAGAGCCTAGTACCAGAGCCACCTGCTAAAATAATTCCTTTCATGAAAACTCCTATGTTATATAATATATTTTAGCATATTTTGATATATTTGGCATCATTCTCAAGATGTGATACTATTATTGCAGAAGGAGGTCAACTAGATGGTTAAGTCTCTCATTATCAGCTCTATTTTTCTTTTTGGTTTTTTCTTGATCTTTGCAGTAGCATTTCGTCTTGCTTTTGGTAAAGGGTTTATTAAAAAACATTTTAATAAATTTTATGTAATAGTCTTTGCAGTAGTTGCACTTGGAGGGCTATTCACAATTGCCCATATTTCGTCAAAAAACTCAGGAATTTATGCATGGGACTCGGGTGGATACTGGGTATGGAGTTATAAACATACAAATGAATTATACTCTTCTCCGAATGAAGCAATGCAATCATTGCAGCAGTCCATCATTGAATCGGACTACAACTTAATATTGCCAACGATTATTAGCTTACCGCTAAAAGTACTTGGCAATACTTTCTTGAGATATGCTTGTATAAACTATATCTTGTTCTTTGTGCCAGCATTGTTTATACTGCTGTGTATTTTTATGAAAATTACAGAAAAAGATAAGGCAAAGAATCGTAATTTTATGGTGGGGATTCTAGCTATCGTTAGTTTATCTGTGCCATTAATCTCAATTTTGCAGGGGTATATAGATGTTGCGATTATGATACCGATAACATTGATATTTGCCCTAACTCTATCGTATGATCCGCTAAAGCCTATAAACAAGCAGCAAGTACTAAAAAGTCTCATGATAGGTTTGTTGCTGACAATAACATTCTTGTTTAGAAGATACACTGCATTTTTCGTTGTTGGATATGGAATTACTATGGTAGCATATACGGCTTTTATGCTCATAATTGCTAAAAAGAAAGAATTAAAATCCCTAATTAAAAATGCCTTACTAAACGCCCTCTTAGTGGCAGCTCCTTTGCTAGTGATACTGCTTGGATTCTTCTCTGGACTAATATTCCGCATCCTGGGAGAAAATTATGCTGAATTATATTCTGCGTATAGCGATCCTCTACTACAAAAAATCTTAATCGTCATCTGGCATTTTGGCATTGCAATATTAGCAGTTGTACTATTTGGGTTGATAGAATCATTTAGACGGAAGAAAAATCAAATGATTTCGTTTTTCTGTGTTTTCTCAATTATAATAATCGCTGTCTTATTCTTTAGAGTTCAAAGTATGAATGGACATCACATCTACACAATAACTCCTCAAATATATATCATGTTATTTTTGGGATTAATGTATCTCTTTTCAATCAAGAAAAAAATCGCCTTGAAAGTAATAGTTGTAATTATATTGTTAGTCGACTCCTTAGCTTGCCTTTCTTCGCGTGTATTTGGAATAGTAGGTCCTGTTGCTCCAATGTTCCAAAAACATTATACAAATGTATTGCACCGTGAGGATATAGAGACAATCCGTGAGCTTAGAGATTATCTGAACGAGCTTAATAGTGATGGTAAATCTATTATCTATGTGCTCTCTAGTAGTGTAACTTTCAACTCTGACACATTGATGGTGATGGAGCGCCCAGCAAAAGACAATGCCGTTACCGGTCTTGTGAAAAGCCACGATGTAGACTTGAGAGACGGATTCCCAAATATATTCTTTGACGCAGACATTATCGTAACGACAAAGCCAATTGGCACCCACCTAATTGAGGGGAGCCAAGAAATTATCACATATCTTGCAGAAAAAGTTCAGGATGAGAATTCGTATCTAGGAAGACATTATAAAAAGGATCCTAAGGAATTTCAGATTATGGAAGGATTCACTGTTTATGTATACCAAAAAACCTCCGATTTAACGGCTCAGGACTACGACAGAATGATCGAATACTACGATAGCTTATATCCAGAGCAAAAAACTATATTCAAAGATAGACTTGAGCAGGCCAAGGAAACAGCTTTTAGCAAAAGCTAGAGCCAGCTATCTGCAAGATTTTCTTCTAATTTAATAATGCGGTCTTTGGTTGTTTTTGATAAATTATAGTTTTTGATAGTAAATTCGTGAATTCTTTGCATTTCAGAAAAACGCTCTTTCAGGTCAGTTTTCTTAGTTACACTTTTCTCATGAATACGATGGAGGTTCAATTTTTTATGGCAATAATGAATTTTGCCATCACTAACTACGCGAAGATAAAAATACCAATCACCAGACAACTTATACTTTTTTGCACCTTTTAAATAATCATCTAATACAGAGCGATTTTTGAGAACTACCGCTGAGACATTTGGAATCGAATTATAAACTGCGAGATTTTTATTGATTTCTTTTTCCCCATCTATTGTGTAACTGTCAAAAGAATGTTTTTTACGAAAAAAATCTTTTAGTTTGCGCAAATTATCTTTCAGCAAAGGCTTGTCATTTTGATTAACTAATTTGGAATTAGAATAGGCTAGCATTACATCTTTGTCGCAAAAACTATTCATGAGATTTGCCAGAAAATTTGGTTTAGCAGAATCATCCATTTCGCAGATCCAGATGTAATCACTGCTGGCAAGATTAATTCCCTTTGCCCATTGAGAAAAAACATTACCAGAATTCTTTTTATTAAATTCTGTCTGGATATTTAATTCTGGATATTCTTTATGTAGCTCTGAAACTTTCTGTTTGATTTTTTCTACACTATTATCTGTTGAGGCGTCGTCCAAAATAATTATTTCTGAAACTGGATAAGTTTGGTTTAAAATTTCGTTGATACGACTATCAATATATCTTTCATAATTATAATTTGGCAAAATCGCAGTGATAGTTTTTTTGTTTTGTTCTAAATTTATCATAATTTTTATGCGTCCCTAATAAAGCGATAGGTCTTTTTTACAAGACGCTTAGCTTTGCGAAGAGCTCTACGAGAGAATCCAGCTTTAACTAGCTCTGAGGCGGACGGCAACTCGCTAAATGTCACTTGTTTGACCAAGGTACTATCTGCCGCTAATGCTTCGTCAGATGCCAACAAGGCGGCCTTGGTGTAACTTTTCTTGATGTTTTTAGCCTCGTTAGGAATATTTTTATTGGCAAATTTTTTGTCGATAATATCTACAAATTGCTGGTAGCCTTTTTCTATCGGGTAGTTCTGCATATATTTATAGCCGGCATCCCCCATAGTTTTTTGTAATTTTTGATCGGAAAAGATTTTGACAATAGCTGTGGCAATAGCTGCTGGGTTTGGCTCCGCCAAAAGACAACCATCTTCTGGCAAGTCATACAAATTGTTTTCATGGTATAATTCAACGACTGGCAAGCCAGCTGCCATCATCTCGAATGGGATACGAGACGGATTGGAGGCGCTCATACAGAGACCAACACTGCACTTATTATATAGTTTATTACACTCTTTTTCTGTAATCGTACCGAGGTGGGTGGCTTTTAGATTATGGACTCTACGACGAGCGGAGCCATAGAGATAAATTTTGATTTCTGGATTAATTTTTTGAGCAATCTGTAGAGCCCTAAGTGCCATTTTATCGCAACGGCGTGGTTTGCCTGGTTGAAAAATTAGACAGATAGCTTTTTCTTTTTTAGTATTTTTTATCCTGTAATATTTTTTCAGATCGGCACAAAAATTGAAATAAGTAGTAGGCGTAGGATAGTTACCGCCAATTTTAGAAGAAAGCCACTTGCCAATAGTTACGCCTTGCAAGCCATATGAATAAGTCTGCTCGGCCATTATATATTCACTGCTCATTGGGAAAAACCAAGGCTCAAAATCTTGGATAAAGTACATTTTTTTATCACAGTCGGCCCTAGAGACGGTCTCTGCAGTATCCCAACCAGTAGCGATTACCATATCATATTTCTTGGCTAGTTGATATCCAGCAAACACATCCCCTTTGAACTCACCGTAGTCATCAATAATACGATCATAAATTTGGTTTGGATATTCTTTTTTCAAACTCTGAACATACATATCACATTTGTAGCCGTGGTCAACTAGGTGATTGATATTGGTGAAGATAGTACGATGTCCGCCAGATCCTTTAGAAAACCATGGTACAATCCAGGCGATATTGCCTTTTGTGCCTTTGTTCTTTTCATTTTCGACAAACCCCATGCCACGCCTCCTTACTAATTGCCACTCCAATCTATCTTTATTTAACTTATATTTTTTACTGATGCTTTCTTGAACTTTAACAACTTCTCCGTATTCAATATTCAATTTTACAACCGTAGAAGCGGAGCCTTTATCGTGCTTACGATAATAATTAAGTGGTTTTGCGCTATAGGCAATATCACCATATTCTAATACGCGAGAATATATATACCAATCCCCAGCGACTTTGTATTCTTTAGCTTCTTCGAAAATACTATTTAGCTGCTTGATATTTTTCCAAACTACACTGGAAACATTCATAATGGGATTGGTACCAGAAAGATAGTTAATGATTTCATCTTTACCGTCATTATAAAAATCGGTACTATACCTACCAGAACGCCACATATCCATCCAATCAGTACAAGTTCTACTCTTGATAACATTGTCTTGATTAATGCGATATGAATCGGAATAAAATAGCACGGCTTTGCTATTTTCGGAAAACTTTTCCATCGCAGTTTCTAGAAAATGCGCGTCGCAGCTGTCATCGGCTTCGGCAATCCAAATATAATCGCCAGTGGCAAGTTTTAGCCCTTTTTGCCACTGAGAGAAGACACAGCCACCACTGTTTTTCTTATTAGGAGCAAAAACTACTTTGATTTTTGGATAAGATTTTTTTATGCTGGCAATTTTTTTCTCAATTATTTCTACACTATCATCAGTAGATGCATCATCAAGAATGATAAGCTCGTAAATAGGGTAGGTCTGGAATAATACAGAATCGATGCGTTCAATAATAAAATCAGCGTAGTTGTAATTTGGAATAATGGCAGAAACTTTTTTTTCTGGGGTTAAAGACTTTCTGATACGATTGGAGTAAATATTAACTTTCATTTTTTAATTATAACACATAACAGACAAAACATGATAGAATGAAGTAAAGGACATATATGAGCTACTACATCGCAAATGCACCAAAAAACCTTCTTTCCGTGAAAGAAGAAGCAAACAAATACCACAGAGACAATTACTCCGTTGACATGAATAATAAGAATAGCTCACACACTATAATGGTGGAAGAAGCTATGGGTTCGAAGCGAATTTTGGATGTAGGCTGCGGTTCTGGTTGTATTGGAACAAAAATAAAAGAGCTTCAAAAATGTATTGTCGATGGGATAGAAATTGACAAGGAAGCATACAAGATTGCAGAAAAAACATTGGATAAAGTTTATTTAATGCCAGTAGATGATGAAAAAAATTCAAACTTTAAAGCCTTTATGGCTGATTCAAAAAAATATGACTGCATTATTTGTGCAGATATAATTGAACACTTGGTAGATCCTGGAAAAACTATCTTTAATCTCTCAAAAAAACTTTCTCCAAAGGGTAAAATTTTAATTAGTATCCCGAACTTATCTCATATTGATGTAATTTCCGGGTTGATTGATGGAAAATTTAATTATAGTAAGGTCGGGATTTTAGATAGTACACATCTGAAATTCTGGACGGAAAATTCCTTTTATGAGTTTATCGCAAATGTGAACGAGACATATGGCATTAATTTTACCCCGCGCTTAGTCGGGAAGACTACTGCAACAGATGAAACAATCGAGACTGGTTTTTTGGAAGATGTATGCGGAAAAGAACTATATACTTTCCAAAATATATTTGAATTAACTTTTGGAAAGAAAAAATTTGTGCCAAAAGCTAAAACCATCAACAACTACAAAAAGATCTTACAAATTGGCGAGAATGAAAAGCGTCTGAAAAGCGAATTGGCAGCGCGTGAAAAAACCATTCGTGACATGGAAAACAGTTTGAGCTGGAAGATAACGGAACCACTCCGTAAAATTAACGCCATATTCAAGAAAAATTAGTTATATAGTATAATAAGAATATGAAGAAAACCTTATATATTGTTGTCCCCTGCTATAATGAGGAAGAGTGTTTAAACGAGACTACAAAGCGCCTTTCCAAGAAATTGGACAATTTAGTAGAAGCTAATGTAATCGACAAGAAAAGCAGAATTGTCTATGTAGATGACGGCTCAAAGGATAAAACTTGGGAAAAAATTGAGAGCTTTGGCGGTCCAGTAATTGGAGTGAAGCTTTCTCGAAACCGCGGACATCAGAATGCCTTACTAGCTGGCTTGATGTATGCTAAAGAGCACGCTGATGTAGTGATTTCAATGGACGCGGATTTGCAAGATGATATTGATGCGATTGATAAAATGCTGGACAAATTTGCAGATGGATATGAGATAGTATACGGTGTTAGGAGTGAACGCAAAAACGATACTACTTTTAAACGCAACACCGCATTAGCATTCTATAAATTAATGAATAAACTTGGTGCTGAGGTGGTATATAATTCGGCAGATTATCGTTTAATGAGCAAGCGCGCGTTAGAAGAATTGGCGGAATATAAGGAAGTTAATCTTTTTCTACGCGGACTAGTACCATTGATTGGTCTGAAATCAACAAAGGTTGAATATCCACGGGCAGAAAGATTTGCAGGCGAAAGTAAATATCCTCTGAAGAAAATGGTTAAATTTGCGTGGGATGGTATTACCTCTTTTTCTATAAAGCCAATTCGTATGATATTGTGGTTGGGAGTAATAATATTCTTTATTAGCTTGGTCATTACATTATATGCACTAATTATGAAGCTTTTAGGAAATGTCGTTAGCGGGTGGACATTCATAATCTGTTCAATTTGGATTTTGGGCGGATTACAAATGATATCACTTGGTTTAGTTGGTGAATATATCGGTAAAATTTATGCTGAAAGTAAGCATAGACCAAGATATACAATTGAAAAAATTATTGGCGAGTAGCTAATCTTTTTGTAACTAGTTTAGATATGGCATCCAGACTAAACACGAAGAACACCAACATTAACGGTAGATAATTAATTAGATAGCGTGATCTAGTCTCCCATATTAGCAAGAATAATATAAGGCCAAGCAACGAAAGTTTGATTACGGCTATGATAGATTGGCTGCTTCGCGTGAGGAACGCGCCAATAATAATGCCAGCCAGTAGTAGTATTTGCATGCCATTCATAAAAATATTGTAAGCGGCAAAATATTCGCCGTCACCAGAAAAGATTTTATAAAGTAGTAATTCTGGATGACTTGGTTCGCGTCGTAGTTTATCGGATACATAATAAGTTCCATCTCCCCAAGTAAAGGCAACTTTTCGCGAAAGGAAGCCAAGATAGTTAAGCGGCCCATATTCGCTTAATCTTTGTTTTATGACTTCAATATGTACAGATGTGAGGTCCTTGCCGTCGTCTAGGCCAGCATATGTGATATCTTGGTAATCTTCCATGTTAAAACCACCATAATTTTTTAGGCCCATCATTATCCAGTGTGTTTTAGGTATCAAAAGTGATGGGTTGGTAATTCTTTTGCTTATATTTGAAACTATAATGCATGACGGAATAAAAATAATTGCGATACAAGCTGTAGAAACTGCAAACTTCTTAAAATTAAACTTTTTATTAATAAACAAAGCAAACAGTGCTAATGCAATAATTAAAATAATAGATGTGGCTTTAGTTTGGTATCCGCAAAAACATATTAATCCGAAAATTAATGACAGAATGATGCGTTTTTTGGATGATATTTTACTGTCAAATAGAAAAAGGGACAGATAAAAACACCCTGTAACAAAGAGCATGGAGATGGTGTCGGAATAGAAAATTGGAGTGTATAATATAATTGGCGAGAAAAGCAAAAATAGGATAAGACTAAAAATAGCTTTCCTTGTTCCGAGTAGTTTTTTTACTATAAGATAAGTTAGCAAAATTGTACCAAGAATGCAAAAGAGATTAAATAGCATTAAAACAATATCTGGATAAGGAAAGAACGATGTCAATTTAATAATAGCCGTAAAACACCCCAATAAAAAAGCCTGGAATGGAAAATTAGAGATGTAGCCATATTCATTGCCGACATCGCCATGGTATGCCATGTTCATAGCGGCATTGTATATGTGCCCCACATCCCAAGTGGGCCGAACCCTGAGAAGTAATATTGCTATTATTCCAACTACCATAAAAAAGATTAGGGCGGAAGCAACTATGACGACTTCTTTCTTTGTTGAAAGTTTGGAGGTGTTTTTAGTAAACTTACGATAAAGGAAAAACAAGCCCGCGCCAAAGAGAATAGCAATTAGCAGGCTGATAATTGGGTTGTTGACATTCAAAGAATATCTGCCGCCATCAACAAAAAACACACAAAATATAATGACTACAAAGGTGGCCAAAAAAATCCAGGAAATTGTTTTTGAGAGTATTTTTTTAGTTTTTTCCATCTCTCAATATTATAGCTTATATCTTGGTGAAAAGCCACTGTTGGTTGGCGTTATTATGATTGCCCCAAAGTTGAATGTTTGCGCCTGCGCTATTTCTAGCGCCTTCTATGTCTAGCGAAAAATCAGTATTGCAAGCGGATGCTATACGATAGTAATTCCCATCCGCTTTAGTAATTCCCCATTGCTGGGCACAACTTGAATTGCCGGACCAAATTTCTAGATTGGTGCCATTTCTGGCAATAGCTCCAGTGGCGTCAAGATTTCTCTTAGTGGCAGCGTTATATATAGTATAAAAACCAGTGCCCGTATCAAAAGTAATTTTGAACTGTTGGTTTGCACCTTTATGAAGTGACCAAACTCCGACATTTATGCCATTAGCAGCTGAGTTTCCAAAAATATCCATGGCAAGATTTTGATTCATCTTTGAGGTAATTATGTATGTGCCATTATCGATTGCTCCTTTTGCATCCTGGTTAGTATCGGTAATAGACCATCTTTGATTGCGGCCACCATTTAACATCCAAACTCCTACATTGGAGCCATTGGAAGTTCCAGCGCCAAAAACATCAATGGCGTTTCTTTGACAAGTAGACACAATATAGTATTGGCCGCCTGTTGGTATTAATATCCAGCGTTGAGCACACCCGCTACCAGCGGAATAAACCTGGAGATTAGCACCATTAGCCCCACCTGATGCCGTGTCAAGATAGCGATTAGCTCCAACACTTTTTATTGTGTAATACCCTGTGCTAGCTTCATATGTAAACTGATATTTTTGGTTATCAGCACCATTTCTTCTCCATAAATGAACGTTAGTGCCATTTGTGTAGGCTCGGCTTCCATTCACATCTAGACGGAGATTGTCGCCAAGAGCAGAGTTAATTGCATAAACACCATCAGGTATTGGCTGAGCTAAAACTGGCGTAGCAGTAATGGTCCATTTCTGTGCATTGGATGAATTGTCGGTCCAGAGTTGCACTCTAGCCCCATTTGTAGCAACATTGGCCTGATTAATATCTATTGTTTTACCAGAACAAGAGCTTCTTAGCTTGTAATAATTTCCGCTTTTCTCGATAGCCCATCTTTGGTTGCAATTATTAGCATCTAGTTTATCCAAAAATACATTTGCCCCATCAGTTAATCCATTGGTGGCCAAATATAAACCTGTTTTACTATTTTCTAATCGATAATATCCATTTTCAAGGCGCGTAATATTAAACTTGCTTGATATTGAAGATGATTTTTCCCAGATAACCATTTTTGCACCAGCACTATAATATTCTTGTTCTGGAGTAAATATTTTTCCGCCAGTGGACTGAAGACCATAAGTTCCATTAGAGATAGGCGCGCTGGAATAGTTTACAAAATTCCACTGTTGGGCAACAGAATTATTTGAAGACCAAAGGTCAATTTTGGCCCCTGGACTATTAGTGCCGCCACCATGGATGTCAAGCGACTTTGTACTGAGTTCACTAGAACAAGCAGAAATTAGGCGATATCCAGAGTTAAGTGCTCGGATTAGCCATTTTTGCGAACAGCCATTATTTCCATCCCAAAGTTCGACTTTTGTTCCGTCATAAGTCTCGTTGTTGTAAACATCTAAGTATTTTTTAGTTTTAATATTTTGAAAACGATAATATTTACCATCTTTTATGGCTCTAAACTTCTGTAAATCATCATCAGAATTAGCATTGGCAACTACTGCTGAGCTGCCATTATTATTGCCCTCAAAAGACAATGATAAATTATCGACTGTGCGTAATTGATAAATGTCTTCAGGCAAATATATACCTACTAGCTCTTTACCATGAGTATCTCCAAACCATTTTGTGTAATAATAATAGAAATTACTATTACCATATGCGCCACAGGAAACAACCGTGCCAGGATTGGCGTTCAATACGGCATTATTTGGTTGATATGGGGTATATTGGTACAGTGCGGAAGTTGCACGGTTTTCTATATATACAGTGGAGCCGCCACAGTTCCCATCTGGATTATATTTGACATAATTATTCCCCACTGGATAATAACGGGAGCCGTTATCTAGAATGTAACGGAATAGCTCGGCGGCATTTCTGACTTGATTTTTAAATCCATAGTATTGAGAATCACAAGCGGCAGTATCTGGACAACCATAGCCAGTAGCAGAACGATATTGGAGATCAGAATTTGGCCAAGTGTCAGTTACTAAACCTTGTTCTTTTTCCAGTAGAACGATAATCACTTTTGGATTAATACGGTAATCATACGCGGCCTGCCAAATAATATGTGCAGCTGATTCTCCATTGAAACTTTCGTCAGCCATACAGACAAAGTGACCGTTGACAATATGATAATTATGATTGGAATAGCGTGCAGCCTTAGATATGTCAGTGTCGTTACAAGGATTTTTAGATTTTAAAAAGCTTTGGATGCTAGATTCGGACATAGAAGAATAATCAGACATAACAGAATCAGAAATAATATTACCAGCCTTAAATCCATTGTAAGCAGCATTGACGGCAGAAGAGTCTTGCATATTTTTGAAAGCTAAAAAGCTAAATGTAGCCATCATGAAAAATGTAAAAATCAAGAATAGTCTGTTTTTAATAGTAAATCTTCTACGCATTATAGATCTACCCCCCCGTTAATTATTCCTCTTTTATTTGAGGCTTCTACACTGGCTGTAATTTGCCAATGACCAGTGCTAATCCCTGCTGCAGATGTAGAGTAGATACAAAATGTAGCTGATGGCGTAGCTTCAGTATTGACTGAGCCGGTGATAGTTTTCCCGGAAGTATGTGTCAAAGTAAAATTGCAGGTGCCCGAATCGCCTAGAGATTGGTCTAACATCACGCGAATAATCAATGTGCCATCGGTGACGCCGGCAGAACTAATCGTGCCCGTAATAGTGTCAAGATTATTTGGATTTTCTCCGCTGTATTGGCTGATAGAAGATTTTTCTTGTTCACGAGTGTCTGAGGATTCTTGATTGTTTTTAGAATCGTTATTTTTGTTATCTTCTGATTGATTATTGGATGATGGGTTGTTTTCAGTATTGGCTGGCATATTGTTGCTAGTATGGAAAATAGCATCACGATTCAAAAAGATGACTACTCCTATGGCAGTTGCAATTACTATGAAAATAAGCGCCACAATGAGCACTATTCTACGCCTGCGATGACGAGAATTTGGCTTTCTTCTAGTAATAACATTTTCTCTGGCCATATTTAGTATATAGTATCACAATATTGGTAATTCCGCAAGGTGTATATGCTTATTGTGCTTTGAATAACCCAAGGTGTTTGCCGCCATCATAAATCATGGTAGGAATGCCCTTTGGTTTGACTTCTTGATCGATAATGGACTCGTTCTGGTGCAGCTTTTTGGTGATTTCGTCATTCTGGACTAAATTCTTGATAGCGGTAACATCATTTTCTGTCATGCCCCATTCGCGGAGCCACTGACGAAGAAGGTGAGCGGCAGCATCCGAGCTTAATTGATTATTGAAAACTTCTTGATAAATAATACCGTCCTCGTTGAATTCCGTAAAAATACGCTTGATAATTTTGGCGGAATAAGTGTCTGTGCCAGTTTGCTGATTAGATGCCAAGCTATAGCGAGCAATCAACTCGGAATTTTTGAACCTCAATTCTCCGTTAGTGTTTTTGATTGGATATAAAACGACTTTGACCTGGTGCTTATCCAAGAAATCTTGATTTTTGAGGATGTTTTTATATGATTGCAGGCAAACTGAACAACCTGGATCAATAATAGAAAGTGCAACATTATTATCGCTATCACTACCAGTCGTAAAGGCGATGTTTAGCTGATTAGAAATTTCTTTTGCATCCCAAGTTTTTAGACGATCTGGGATGTTACTGAAAATTTCTCCCCATTCTGTAAACCAGTTGAGGTTGTCTTCATCTAGACCACAAGAGTCTGCACCTAGAGCACAATTTGAAGGCTGGGAAATGTTACAGGTGCCAAAGACCCAGAGTGAAAGCCCGGCTTTGGCGGCTTCAACGATAGACCAAATAGTAATGATGACTAGTAAAACGCTGGCGATTTCAATAGTGATACTGAGAGGTTTTACTAATTTTGGTTTTTTGATAATTACTTTTTTAAGTAAAACTGTTTTGACATCATCGGAAAAATTAGTATCACATTTTTGGAGGCGAATTTTCTTGCCAAAACAATGAAAAGATTTCTTTAGTAATTTGAGATATTTGCGGCCAAAATCTTTTTTGAAAATAGAAATAATAGCAACAAAGATCCCAACTAAAATTAAGACAATAAATGCAGCTATACAGACCATATAGATATTATAGCATATACTAGCAATCTTTACTGCGCCCGACTAAACGGTACTCGTAAAGTATTGCCAGTTTATTTACTTACAGGACGAGCCTCTTTTAAAGCTAGGATAGCCCCTAAGCAGTAGCCTAAAAGGCCTTATTCAATATTTTCTAAAGTGGCAATGAGTTTATCAATATCTGATTTCCTAGTATGATAGCCAAGAGAAAATCTGATTAGTGGTGGGAAATGTTTAACATGGTCTAAATAGTAATGAACACAGAAATAGCCTGTGCGCGCCATAATACCGGAATCTGCCAAAGCGGCTCCAAGTGTGTGACTATCATAGCCGAGCTCTGATTTGTCAACATAGCAAGACATAGTAGTTGCTGGAGCATCATTTACTAAATGGATTTTCTTTTTGGTAGAAAGTGCACTAAATAATCTTTTTGCATTTTCTTGAAGGAGTTGGTGGTCTTTTTTATCTAAACTGTTTAGCCAGTCAATAGCTACACCTAGGCCAATAATTTCTCCCCAAGCCTGAAGTCCAGCCTCAAATTGAGTGTATAAATGCTCTGGGTTGTCTTTGGATAAGAGGTAAGTTTCTTTGTCTACATCATCAACCATGCCACCGCCAATAAAAGTAGTGTCTATGAGCTTGGCAAAATCTTTGCTAATAATAATACCGCCAAGAGATGGAGCATACATTTTGTGCGCGGAAAAACAAATAGCATCTGGCTCTACACCGTGTAAGATTTCTACCGAATGAGCCATAGCTTGGGCAGCATCAATAACAACAAAACCACCAGTTTTATGAACTTTTTTTACTACATCCTTGATGTTAACAAGAAGACGGCCATCAATATTAGATGCACAGTTGACTACTAAAAGAGCTCTTTCTGGAATGTCGGACAAATTGAGTGAGCCATCTAAGTTCCTGCTAATAACCTTGCGTGGAAGATGGTTTTTCTTAGCACAAGAAATGGTAGAAAGGAAAGGAGAATTGTGTTCAATATCGGAAGTAGCAATATGCTTAATACCGGCAGCTTGGATATTAATTTGGGATAGCAATAAATTTAGTCCGTAAGTAGTATTAAGTGTGAAAGAAACAAAATAGTGCCTAGGACTCTTTTTGACATATTTTAAAACTTTTTCCCTAGTTGATTCTACCTTTTCATCAGTGATAACTCCCCAATCGTATTTGACACGCTCACCACAAGAATTGTGCTCCTTATAATAGCTATTTAATGCATCAATGACTGGCTGAGGACGAAGAGACTGACAAGCAGAGTCTAGATAAACCGAATCTTCTGATAGATATGCGAAATCTTTCATAAAACCTCCTTTCGGAATATTGCTATCTATTATTATACTAGACTTTGAGGTTTCTGGAAGATTTTTTGTCCACAATATAAAGTGGGCGACCTTGAGTTTCGGCGTGAATATGAGAAATATAAAGTGCAGTGATGGCTTGAGAGATTAGAACTAGTCCTACTAAGAAGGTAATAAAGATAGTCATTTGGACGGCACCGTTCCAGTAAAGATGGAGAGGATCACCTAATATATATTGCTGAATAATAACAAACATACCAAGTAGAAAAGAGAAGATTGTAATAATAGCGCCAATATATCCAAAAATCACTAGTGGTGTAGTGGACATAGAGATGAAACTATCTACTGCTAAATGGAAAAGTTTAGAAAGATTATAAGATGGTTTACCGGCAAGTCTAGCGCCATAAGTATATTTAATGTATTCCTGTTTAAAACCAAGCCAATCAATCAAACCGCGAGTGATACGATTGTGCTCAGAAAGATGATTAAACTCGTCTACAACTATGCGATCAATAAGGCGAAAATCTGTACTACCTGGAACGGTATGGCGATTCCCCATTTTTCTAAGCGCCCAATAAAATAGCTTGGAACCAGTCTTCTGGACGAAGCCATGTTTTGTGAAATGGTCTCTAACGCCAGTAACTATCTCTGCGCCAGCTTCCCATTTTTTAATAAATTCTGGAATGAGGGATGGCGGCTGTTGGCCATCTGCATCAATAGTAATAACGGCTGTGCCACTGGCATATTTTAGACCTGCAGAAAGGGCTGCCTCTTTACCAAAGTTACGAGACAAGGAAATCAATTTAAATTTTTTGGATTTGTCCGTATATTTTTGTAAAATTGAAACAGATTTATCTGTGGAGCCGTCGTCAACAAAAATAACTTCCGTTTTATAATCTTTGATTTCGTCTAATTCTGGCAAAAGTTGCTTATCTAGAAATTCTGGTAAAACTTCTTCTTCATTATGAATCGGTATAACAATCGAAATAGTTGGATCTAAAATGCTCATTTAGGACTCCGATAACTCTATGCCTAATATTTTAGCAGATTTTCTAAGAATATCAAGTTCTTCAGGTGTAGCTACGGCCATTTTTTGGCGGAAAAGAGCTACTGTTTCTGGGTAAGTGATGTCTACTACCTCCAGAGAACGCGCAGTTCCTGGAACCTTGCGCAGAGCCCCTAAACGAGTAAGGTTCTCTACATGCTCTGCTACGGCGGACACAGATGACAAACCTAGGCCGGCACAAATATCGCGATATGACGGTGAAAAACCGTGCTCTTCTATAAAGCTAGCAATATAATCATAAACTGCGGTCTGTTTTTTAGTTAATTTGACACTCATTAAGATTATTATAACATTGAACAAAATATTTGATAATATGTTGATGCTTATGATATAATAAACGAATAGTGGTTAGTAAAAGTGCGAGAACAATAGATGGGATGCGAGTACAACGCGCTAGATTAGATCAGCGTACAGTTGGTTTTGATGCGTCTAAAAAACGCCCTGTGAACCCCCAAAAAACTACCGAGACCTTAGGTCTATCTAAGGATAATATAGGAAAAGAGAACGCGCGCTTAGCAGCAAAGGAGGACTTTTTGAAACCTGTATCTACTCTTGATTTTGATTTATCTTCTAAGGAACTTCGTCCTGATTATAGTTTGAAAAAAAGAGATAATTATGATGCCCAAAATAATAAGAAAAAAAGAGGCAAAAAGACGCCTGGCAAAAAACACCCAGTCAGGATTGCATTGATTGTTATATTAGTAATTTTAGTTTTAGGGGTGGGAGCTTTTGCGATTTGGGGAAATGACCTTATTTCCAAGTTAACTGGCGGTAGATCCGGATTATTCGAATTTATTGGTGCGATCTCTAGCAATGTAGAGCTCAAGACGGACGCAAATGGGAGAACTAATGTTTTAATCTATGGTACTTCTGGCTATGACATGGAGGGTACCGAGGGTGACTATGCACATGATGGTGCAATGTTAACAGACTCTATCATGGTATTATCTCTTGATCAAAAGACGAATGATGTAGCTATGATAAATCTACCACGCGATTTATATGTAGGAAATACTTGTACTAGCACCGGTAAAGTTAATGAGGTGTTTTGGTGTGCAAATGTGGATGGAGATGATGAGGAGGGCGGCGCAACAGCCTTAATGAACACTATAAAAAGTACTCTGGGCGTGGATATCCAGTATTGGGTGCATCTAGATTGGGCGGCATTGATTCAAGTAGTGGATGGAATTGGCGGCGTTACGGTTACTCTAGATGAAGACATCGCAGATCCTTGGACTCAAACATATATTAAGGCTGGCGAGCCTACTACCTTAAATGGTGAACGCGCCCTGGGTCTGGCTAGGGCTAGACATGGAACTTCTATGGGCGATTTTAGCCGTGGAAATAGCCAGCAAAAGATCTTAGTGGCAATTCAGAAAAAAATTATGGAAAAAGGTATAGACTTTGGCCAAGCATTAGGGCTAATAGAGGCCGTAGGGGATAATGTCAGAATGAGCTTTAATATTGATGAAATCAAAACTATACTTTCTATTGCAAAGGATATGTCGTTAGAAAATATGCGCCAAGTAGCGTTGGTTGATTATGAAAATAATATTTACTATGTTACTACCGATGAGATGAATGGTATATCTTATGTAGTACCAGCTGCTGGCATGAGTAATTATAGCGAAATAAAGAAATATGTTGCAAAAATGTTCTCTAGTAATCCAGCAGTAAGAGAAGGTGCTGTAATTGCAGTCCTGAATGGGTCTGGCGAGGTGGGCGTTGCCAGTGAAGAAAAAGTAAAACTGACAAACGATGGGTACGCTGTAGAAAAAATAGACGATGCCCCTGAAGGAGAATATGGAGAAAGCTATTTCTTATATCATGTCAGCGGTAAAACTCCAGGTACAGCAGAGGCTTTGGCAAATAGATATGCCACAACTGTTCGCGGTGCAGAAGAGCTGCCAGCTGGTATTAATACTACTGGCATAGATATAGTAATAATTGTTGGAAAACCTGCCGATAAATAATAGTAGCTTCAACAATATTGTAATTCTCACGGCCTGCGTCAGTAAAAAGTAAAGGCCTAAAGGCCTTGACTTTTTACTGGGACTCCAGGATATTGTTCGAATTATAATATTACTGAAGCTGTAAATTATTCCTCTTCGGAGATGTCAGCGGTTTTTTCGATAACTAACTGGCGCTCACGGCCTTCACCCTCAGAATGAGTAGAAATGCCATAGTAGTCTTCTGCCAACTTGTGAACGATTCTACGATCTGCTGGAGATAAATCTAAGCGCATAGGTTGACCGGTATCGCGAACGGTCTTGATCCAACCTTCAGCTTTTTCCGCGATACGATCAGCGCGTTGGCGCTTATAGTCTGCTACATCAACATTGACACGAGTAATTTCTGCGCCTTTGGCAGCTAAGGCTTGCGAAACTATAAATTGCAAAGCCCTCAAATTGTCTGCATTTCTACCAATTAGAAGTGAGTTCATAGAAGTAGATGGAACTGCTAACTGGATAACTTCGTCATCCAAAGTTGAATCTACGGCAACATTGATGCCAAAGAAACTCAGTAGATCCTCTAGATATTTGGTAGCAAATCTTACCGATTCGTCTTTATCCATATTTATTGTCTCCTTTTCTTATTTGATTTAGGAGATTTTTTGGTGTTGAAAGATTTTGATTTTTTGGCATCCTTGGCAGAGATGCGAGTAATTGTAGTGCCAGTTTTCTTATTTTTAATAACTTGTGCTTCTTGAATATTTTTGAGCTCTTTGAGTACGGCCTTGTCAGCGGAAACTTCCATCTCGTCTTCGGACTTATTTAAGACGATGCGCTGTTGGACTACGGTGATAGCACTAGACAAGAGATAGTAGAAGACTAGAGCGCCAGGAAGATAGAACATAATGAAGAACATCATCACCGGCATCATGAAAGACATCTGACGAGTAGCTAGGGCGTTGATTTCTGATTGATCTGGCTCTGAGCCATCCCCTGCTGCTGCCTCTTTCATGAGCTGACGGAAAGATTTGGACTTTTTAGATTTTCCAGATGGCATTTGTTGGCGAGAAGACCAATATTGTAGGAATGCAGCTGCAATTGCAAAGAGAAGAACACAGATTGCACTAGGAGAAACTTCACCGCGTAGAATACTAGTAGCACTGGCGTTAAGATCGACTACGCCAAATAGTTTTGGATTAAAATTGTATCCATTAGCAGCATCTTCTAGGTATGGCTTCTGAAGCTCAGCGATTTCGGAAATACGAGGGAGAGACTGCACTGGTTCATAGGCACGCAGCATGACATTATCAGTCGGAGTAGGCATAACCATAACACGAATAGCGGTGTAGAGCGCAATAAATATAGGTAGCTGAATTAAGATAGTAAGAAAAGAGCGGAACGGTTTGATATTGTTTCGCTTGTAGAGGTCCATCATCTGCAAAGATTCCATTTGGCGATTCCCTTTGCAGTTTTTCTTGATCTCAGCTAGCTCTGGCTGAATTTTGCGCATGAGCTTGGTCTGATAGAGTTGGCGCTTTACAAGTGGCCACATAAGGATTTTTACTACAATGGTGAAAAGAATAATGGCTAGGCCAAAATCACCTACCAAATTGTAAATTACAAACAAGATATTAACTATCGGACGAACAATTAAAAAATCTATTAACTCAAACATGGGTTAATTATAACATACTTTGAGAAAAAAGAGAACTGATGGTGGATCTAAGCTGGCTAAAATCCATTGACAAAATATCTTTGTTAAAAACAACAAATATATAATCACGCTTTTGAGGAAAATTGGATAGCTCTAGCCTAATTGCTTCATAGACCCGACGACGAATGCGATTACGAGCGACTGCAGTTTTTTCTACTTTTTTGGAAACTACTACGGCGCAGCGAGTATAGCCACGGGGATTATCATTGTAAATTAAAGATATTTTGGGCGTGCGAATAGTCTTGCCGTGTTTGTAAGTGTATTTAACGCCACCACGAGAATGAAACCGAAATTTTTTGGATAACATATATATATTATATATCTATTTTTGCAAGAGTTTGTAATATTTGTTGTGAAGAAGATTTTTGTGTGTGCCACGGCCCACTAATTTACCTTGATCAATCACTAAAATATCATCCATGCCACGCATAATTTCTGGTTTATGAGTGACGACTAAGACAGTGTGCGTCTTTTTTAATTCGTGCAGCACGCTTGCTATTTGCTTGGTAGTGTCAGCGTCAAGTGCAGAGGTCACCTCGTCAAAAAGTAGAACTTCAGAACGAGAGAGCAAAGTCCTGGCAAGACTAAGAAGTTGCTTTTGGCCAGTAGAAAGATTTTGGCCATCAGAAATTAGTGGAGTGTCGTATCCTTTGTCAAGACGCATAATAGCATCGTGCACGCCGGCAATTTTACAGGCTTCTATTTGATGTTTAATATCTGGATCAACTAGACTTAGGTTTTCTTTGATAGTCATATCAAAGACGAATGGCTTTTGGGTTACGATGGAAACATTGCTGGCGTAAATTTTGCGCGTATAATCATTGATATTAACTCCATCCAAATAGATTTTGCCGCGCGTAGGCTTGTAGAGCCTAAGCAGTAAACGGAAAATAGTAGACTTGCCAGAGCCGGATTTACCAACAATACCAGTAAGGGTATGTGGTTCGATAGTGAAGCTCACTCGACGCATTAATGGCTTTTTGTCATAAGTAAAGGATACATCTTTAAATTGAACTCGACCTTTGATATTATCAGTATTGTTTTCTCCAAATTCCATGGTGCGCGGAGGTTTGTAGTTGAGCAGTCTGTGCACACGGTTAATTGCTACTGCGCATTTGGATAGATTATAAATAGTATCTGTGGCCGAACTATAACAATCTAGCATATTTTCGTAATAACCGATTACTAAGATAAGGGTGGCAATTCCGTATTCTCCTTTTAGAATTAGTCCGGCAGTAATAATATAAACCAATATGCGCCCAGAACTTAAAATCGTAGAAACGGCGACATCTGCTAAATCTTGGTGTAATCTGTTTTTGCCATAGGCAATCTTCCAAAGATTTTTATCTCTTTCTAGATATTGGCCTAAATCTTCTCCCATGTTAAATGAGTGGACTTCTTTTTTGCCATCTAAAATTTGGCTATACAATCCAGAAATACTGTCTTGATGAGATCTTTGAACAAGGGCATATTCATCACGCTTTTTCATATGGAAGACAAATATCGTCATGGAAATTAATGTTAGTCCAAGTGCCATTCCGCCAATTAGTGGATCTACAAAGACCAGGATAATCGCATTGATAAAAATACTGGCAATATTGGTAACAAAGTCAAAAAGATAATCTGGTATACGCTGGTTTTCGGTGACATCTTCAAAAGCAGTAGAGATAATTGTTGCATGCGAAATGTTTTTAGCGTAATCCTGATCTAGGGTTACTACTTTCTCTAAAATTTTGCGCTGCAGGGCGTCATGAATATAACAGGCGTTTTGTGCATAGGCCCAATAATTATAGTGGTGACAAGCTACATAAACTAGGGCCGCTATTAAAAATAGTCCAGTATAAATAAATGCTAAATTAAAATCTCCGTTCGTGGCATAACCAATAATCTCTGAAGCGATGAATGGAAGTGTCAGGAATGCCCCCTCCCTTAGGCAGGCTGAGAAAATAAGGTGGAACAATAGTTTACCATTTACAGCCTTAAAACTAAAGAAATGCTTTAGCAGCCTAAAATAATATCTCATTATGCTTCCCCTCCTACTGGTTCTGACTTTAATGCCTGCAATGAACGATAAAGTTGGCTGCGCTCTAGTAATTTTTCATGAGTGCCGATATTAGAAATCCTGCCACGATCTAGGACAATAATGCGGTCTGCGGCTTTCATGAGGTCTGGCTTTTTCGTAATCATAATGATGGTGCGATTATCTTTGAGTCGTTTAATTAACCGTGGAACAAGTTTCGCGGTATCGGGGTCAAGAGCAGTAGTAACATCGTCTAAAAGTAGGACCTCGGCGTCGGTTAAAATTGTACGAGCAATTGATATCATCTGCCTTTGCCCACCAGAAATATTGGTAGCATTTTCCCTTAAAATTGTATTATATCCCTGGGGTAGAGTTTCGATAAAATCATGAATGCCCGCAGTCTTACAAGCTTCAATTTGGTGGTGGATATCAGTATCAACAAAGTTGAGGTTGCGCCTAATGCTGGTATTGAAAATAAATGGAACTTGATTAGCAACGGCGACATTGGAAGTGTAGATTTCACGGGAAAATTCGTCTACATTAACATTATCAAGTAAAATTTTGCCTTTTGTGGGCTTATTAAGTCTTAAAATCAAATCAAAGAGCTTAGTCTTTCCTGAGCCAGGGTGGCCGACAATAGCCACAAATTCATGTGGTTTGATTTTGAAATTGAGATTTTTTAGGATTTGATGGTGATTTAGGGATAAAGAAACATTTTTGAAAGTTAAAGAACCTTCTAGATGGTCTAATTCTAGCTTGCCAAACTCTAGTTTTTCTCCTGCTCGATAATTTAGGATTGCCGACACACGACGCATAGCAGCGTTAGTAAGGCGTATTTCAACAGTGGCATCTGTCAAATCTTTGGTGTAGCCAATGATAGCTTCGTGGTAGGAGATAATTAAAACTAAAATATCTATCTCCATCTTGCCAATAATCATAAGAAAGATTAGGAACGCAAACAGGCTCGCATGAAACAAGTAGTAAATTACCTTAACGTCGTTATCGCGAATTGTTAGGTGGTGGCGCTGAGCAAAATAGTTTTTATCATATTTGGCCTGAATTTTGTCCAGTCGTTTTCTTAGAGATGGTAACATATTGAAAGTTTTAACTTCCTGAAGTCCTGAGACTACTTGACCTAAGAAATTACTGTACTGATCGTTTTGCGTTTGTGAGCGCCACCAATAGTAGTTAAATTTACGATCATTTTTGGTGCGGATGACGCTATAACAAGCTGAGGAAACAAATAGAATTATTGCTGCCGGAAAATTGTAAATTGCAACAATAATATAGATGGCGGCAATTTGGAAAAAGGTTGTAATATATTCGGAGATTTCATCATTCATTTCACCAATTTCCAAAATATCATTATTGATAGTATTCATGAGTCTGCCTTTGTCAATGGTGCGAGTGAAGTCATTATCGACAGATAGTAGTTTTTTGAAAACTTTGGTTTGTAAAGTCCGATAGCTAAAGCTTACATTCCAGCTATAGGCACGGTAATTAAAGAAGAGGCTGACTTTATGAACAACATAAATAATTATATAGAGAGAGATATAAAAATAAGTTTCGTCTTGATTTTGTTCGGTTAGAGCTTTAATGATTAACGCCGCAATAAACTTACGGGCAACCATGGTTCCCTTATAAAGAATTGCCGTGATTAAATTGATTGCAAAAAGAAATGGGGAAAGTTCCGCAATCTTAAAGTATCGCTTGATGTACCCATGAAGTTCTTTAAACATTAGCTTAATTATACCACCCTGGGGCCTTCTTTCCAAGAGAGAGCCCCTATTAACGATTTATGATAAAAAAATAAAGCTAGGTGTTGTCCTGGCTTTATTTTGTTAGACTTAGGCGGTTAAGCGAGCGCGTCCTTTGATGCGACGGCGTTTTAGTACTTTACGACCATTTTTGGTGCTATTTCTCTTAATGAAACCGTGTTCAACTTTGCGCTGGCGCTTATGTGGTTGATAAGTGCGTTTTGGCATAAAATAATTTCCTATTAGTTTTAATATTGTGATTTTCTGTTAAAAGTATACCACTTTTTTGCACAAAAGCCAAGGAGTTTTCCACATTTTACAAGATTTGATGCTTTGGATGTGGAAAAGTCTACCTCTGTTAGGTAAAATTATTATTATAAAATAATTAAAAAATCGGGCTAAAGTTGTGGAAAAGTCAATATTTTTGGTATAATAGGGTTAATAAATTTTGTTTAGGTGAAGGTCAGAAGGAGGTAACCCTATTATGTTTGATGTGTGGAAAAATGTCTTGTCTGAGATAGAAGAGACGATACCGCACTCGGCCTTTACTACTTGGTTTACAGATGTCAATCTAGTTTCTGAAGTTGATGGAAAAATTGTTATTGAGGCGCCTAATGTCTTTAAGGTGACTCAGATTCAGAAGAAATACGATAAGCTAATACAAGAGGCGTTTTCTCATAATAAAGTTGAGTTTAAAGAGATTCAGTATATAGTCTCTAATAAAACACGGATAAAACCTAGGTCTAGAGAAATCACTCTAAATGAAATAAATAAAAAAGTCTACAAAGATACTCCAGTAGTAGACATTGAACACTCCATCAAAAAATTCAAGACTGGACTAAAACCAAATTACACAATGGATAATTTTATCGTCGGATCTAATAATAATATCGCGGCGGCGGTAGCTTCGGCAGTAATTAAAAATCCTGGCGGTAATCGTTATAACCCATTTTTTCTCTACGGTGGTCCTGGGTTAGGAAAAACACATTTAGTGCAAGCTATAGGTAATGAGATTGTAAAAAATAATCCAAACCTAAAGGTGCTTTATATGCCGACTAGTCAATTCTTCTCGGAATTTGTAACCTTGATCCGTAAACAGAAGGGTGATGATTTTACAAAAAAATATCAAGATGTTGATGTTTTAATAATGGATGATTTTCAGGCGATTATAAATAAAAACGCCAGTCAGGAAGCTTTTTTTAATATATTTAATGATCTTTATCAGCGCGGAAAACAGATTATTGTGACATCAGATCGCTTGCCGGATGAAATTGAAACTCTAGATGAGAGATTGTCTTCTAGATTAGCTTGGGCTGGAGCATATGATTTGCAATTACCGAGTTTTGAAGATAAATGCGCTATCTTAAAAGCCAAGGCAGAGTACGATAATGTAGAAATAGAAGATGAAGCCATTGAATATATAGCCAAGATTGTGAAGACGAATATTAGAGATCTAGAAAAAGAATATACTATGCTTTTGACTTGGGCGGAAGTAAAGGGTGTTACTCCACTAGAAATAATAAATAGTGGTGGTTATTCATCCAATAATAGTGATAAGAGTCGAAATATAGTAACGCCAAAGCAGATTCTGCAGGCGGTAGCAAATTATTATGAATTATCCGTAAAAGAAATGTGTGGTAAAAGTAGAGTATTTCATATCAAGAATGCAAGGCAGGTGGCAATGTATTTATTATCAGAAGAATTGGGAATGAGTACAACAAATATAGCTATGGAAGTTGGGGTAAAGGACCACACTACAGTAATGCATGGAGTAAAAAAGATTAGAGAAGACCTGAAATTAGACTTTACTTTACGAGAACAAATTGCAAGTATCCGGGAGGGATTCTATGCTTAATTTGTGTAAAACCCTGCGAAAAACCCTGTGGGAAAAATGTGAAAAGTTTTCCACGCGGCATACCAATGCTTTTCTCCACGAGATTTTACACGACTTAATCGACATTATTTCCACAAATATTCTGGGTGGTTTTCCCCTGTTAAATTTAGGTTTTACACAGTTTCCACAGAGCTTATTATTACTATTTAATATATAAAATAATATAATATTATAAAAGGAGGAGTGATGGAAATAGAAGTACTACAAGAAAAGTTAGCCAGAGCGTTAACTGTGGTAAGTAGGGTGGCAATGGGAGCTAAGGCAACACTACCAATTCTATCTAATGTCTTAATAAGAGTAGAAGGAAATAAAGTTTCGCTAACCGCTACAAACCTAGATATGGCAGTAGTTGATTATGTACCAGTAATAAGTAGTAAGGATGGGGTGATTACGGTTCCGGCAAGAATATTAGCGGAATTTGTACAAAATTTACCAAAAGGCGAAAAGGTAAAAATTAAAGTAGATGGAAATAAAGTAAAGATCAAAGCCGGCAAATACTCTTCTACAATTAACGGTACACCACAGGATGATTTTCCAGAACTCCCAGAAATCAATAAAGAAAAATCCGTTGCTTATAAAATGGGAGTGGATGAATTTAAGGTGGGGGTGAGTGAAGTGATCGTAGCAGCTAGTGGTGATACAACTAGGCCAGCACTAACCGGCGTATATTTTAATACTAATGAAAATGTATTATATATTGCGGCTACAGATGGTTATAGGTTAGCGGAAAAGAGATTTATAAAAAAAGTAGAGAGCGAAGTGGCGGCAATTGTGCCAACAGCATCTTTGCAAGAAGTGTTAAAGTCAATTACTGATGATATAGATGAAATTGAAATTATCTTTGATGACACACAAGTGAGATTCAGATTAGGTGAATTAGAAATAACATCAAAACTCATTGATGGAACTTTTCCAGATTATCGAAAACTAATTCCAGAAAATACTGATATTCAAATTATAGTGGATAGGGCGGAGTTGAGTAGAATAGTAAAAATGGCAGCACTATTTGCAAGAGAATCTAATAGGGTAATTTGCTGTACTGCTGATGCTAAAAAGAAAGTATTTACAGTATCGTCAATTTCTAATGAAGTTGGTGAAAATGAATCCGAGATTGATGTGGAAGTAAATAAAGATGGTAGTGTAAAATTAGACTCTAGGTTTTTGGCGGATGCTTTAAATGTACTAGATGAAGATAAGATTAGTTTTGGGTTTTTCTTGAAACCTGCGCCAGTATTATTGACTAATGAAAAAAGTGACGATTATCGCCATATGATTACAATATTAGATAATTAATGAGTAATATAATAATCAAAAATGTAGGAATAACTAATTTTCGTAGTCACGAGAAATATTATCTAGATTGCAATAAAAATACCACACTGATTTTAGGTGAAAACGGCTGTGGTAAAACATCGGTATTAGAAGCGATTTATATTGCGTTGCAGGGAAAATCTTTTCGGGCAGTAGATAAAGAAATTGTAAAACGAGAAAGTGATTTTTATAGAATAGAAGTTGATTTTTTGGATGGTGAAAAAACAGTAGTAACTTATGAAAGAAAAAATATAAGGAAAAATTTTCTATTAAAAGATAAGAAATATAGTAGGCTACCTAAAAAATATAAATATCCAGTAGTGCTTTTTTTGCCGGAAGATTTACATATTGTATCAACATCACCTATAAAAAGAAGAGATTTTTTTGATAGATTTTTGGTGTCACTAGATGATAATTATGGGAATATTTTAAGTAGGTATAATCAAGCTTTGAAGCAAAGGAATGAATTATTGAAGCAAGAAAATTTTTCTAAAGAGTTGTTGTTTTCTTGGGATATATTGATGGCAAAATATGGAACTCAAATACAAAAAAGAAGAAGAGAATTAATAGAAGAAATAAATTATAAGTTGACAGATATATATAGAACGATTGCGGAAAATAAAGATGAGGTAAAGATAGAATATGATAGTTATACTGGAGATACTAATGAAAGTGGGTATTTAAGGCTTTTACAGATGGATTTTGAGAGAGATAGATTGACTGGACATACAAATTTTGGCATACATAAAGATGATTATAAATTCCTATTTAATAATTCCCTGGCGGACGGTAGTGCATCCAGGGGAGAAACTAGAAGTATAATACTGGCCCTAAAGTTTTTTGAGGCAACAAAATTATATGAGACATTAAAAAAGAAGCCAGTAGTACTACTAGATGATGTGTTTTCTGAGTTGGACAAAAAGAGACAAAAATGTTTGGTGAAGAATTTTTCTAATCATCAGGTGATATTGACGAGCGTAGATGGAGTTAATTAAGATTATTAGCGGCAGATAAGACTTCTTTGGGAATATCTGGGTATTGATTGTAAGTAAGAACTTGATCTGGTGTCACGATGAGCTCAAAAGAGTTATTGTATTTTTGGAGAATGAGACGGTAATTGATTGGTTGAGGGAATTCACTATCAATAGAATAACTAAATAGTGCAGCAATGTATTTATTATTAATTATTTTAGTAGAGATAATATCGTGTTGATAAGCTGATAATAATTTATTAATATAATTGGTGGCGGAGCTTAAGTCTGATTGGGAAACCGATTGGGCTGATGTTTGAATAGCTGAAACTGGTAGGTTTAAAAATGGGTTGTCGAAGTCGGTAAAACTAAAGTAATATTTACCTAAGTCTGAATCTTTTTGCCTGAGGTATTTAATGGCTTCGTTGTATCCACTAGGAAGAAAAGCGTTAATCATTATACAGAAATTATCCGTGTCACAAGTTCCATAATTGATATCGTAATCAGGTACACTATATGGTAGGAAATCGACAAGTGGGTAGTCTGAGGCCATTTGGTCTGATGCCGCCGTAAAATCAAGTGAGTAAATTTCTTCGATGAGTTTTTGGTCTTCTGAGTGATCGGTATACCAATTTGCGGTGCTTTCGGAATTTGATTCTAAGATGATAAGAGCGTTTGATTCTTGGTCTGATATGGCTGAGACTTGAATGGATTTTTCTTCAAAACCTTCTTTTTGGGCACGCAAGATGTGCTCTCCTGGTGTAACTTTAATATTGCCATTTGATACTTGATGGTTGTCGAGATAAATGGATGCAGATGCTGGAGCCACCCTAATAATGAGAGTCGCTGAATTGATGGTGCTATATATAATATAGAAGGCTATAGACAAAAGAATAAGAAGTGTCGCAATGATGATAACTGTAATTATAGATTTTTTCTTGTTCTTATCCATACCTATCCTTTGTAGCGAAAGATGCTATATGTTCCTCTACTATCATGAAACACGGTGTTGACGACTTTACCGGTATAATCATTAAGTGACGCTGATGCTCCGTTTTTGCCGGCGGCACCAGTGTAAATGAAAATGTGTCCATATCCACTACCGCCACTAACCACAAAGACATCGCCAGGTTGAAGATTGGAGGTATTGCCAATATTTGGGACAGACGCCCATTTGGAAGACGAACTAAGATATGATTTCATATTTCCAGAACCTGAAGCTGGGAAGGATGTGTCTACTGTGGAGCGTATAACAACGCCGGCAAAATGGCCACAGTCTTGAGACCAACTTAATGTTGGATTATTACCAAGCTGGGTAGCTACTTGGGAGAACTCTGGTTTAACTTGGTTATGATGGTTGCTGTCTGGCCAGGCAAGTCTAAGTGCTTGCCTGGCGATTTTTTCTCCAGATGTTGAGGGCTCGTCATCTTCTGGCGTGCAGAGATCGATTATGTCTCCACTGCCACCAGGGCTGCCACCAGGAGCCTCACCACCACCTTCGCCACCGCTATAATTTCTGTAAGTTACAGCAGAAGTAGGGTAGCCATTAGCTTCCGCCCATTTCTGAATACCACAGACAATGGCGGAGGTTTTATTAACGTAGTGTTCATCAGCGGCGTATTTGTGGGATGCGAGGTGTTGAATAAAATATAAATATGCATATGGATTTTGTGGATATTTGTTTTTAGCTTCTCTGACTGGAATGATTCCATCTACATAATATTGGAAAGCTTCTTCATAACTAGTAAATTTGGCATGCTTTCTTGCGTCACATGCTGGTGGATATGATTTGAAAGACTTGAGGCCTAGAGGATTATAAGGACAGACTTCGTTGCTGCCACCACCGCTTTCTTGGATAGTTTGTGCCATAATGGCTTCCCATGGTAAACCATTGGTGTTACCGATTGAAATGAGGGTAGAAGCAAACTTGTGAAGCCAATTATTATAACTTGATACACCACCACAATGACCATCCCATTTATCTTCTATTGTAGGATCATCTGGGATTGGATCATCACATTCAGCGACTCCACCATTTTCATACGGATTCCAGAACATGATGTCATTTTCTTTAAATACAGTGTTCCAATAATCAGAAAGTTTAGTGGCATGAGTGATGGAAGTAGTAAAGAGTGCGGAAATTATTGCCATTAAGAAACAAAGAAAGGAATAAACTAGGCGAGACTTCCTCTTAGATGTGATATGACCCATATGCTATATATTATAGCAAAGTTTTTGTGGTTATTCCAATGGAATAATAGGTGTGTATTCGTAGAGGATTTGATAGTCGTCTGGGTTAAACCCTGCGTTTTTGATGAGCTCTTTTCCGTGATCTAGATTACCACCAGTAGTGTCGGTGATTTTTAGACAAAAATCTGTTTTGCAGCCATCGAACTCACCACCGTCAATACGAAACTCGGTATAATTATATTCCGCGTCGTATTCTGCAAAAATAATAGGAAGACTACGGATAATAGGGTATTTATCATTGTAAGACGCGGAAAGCTGTTCTGCACGGTAATCTCCGACAGTGGTCATAATAATAGAATCTTCTGGGTGGTTATCATACCAAGAATAAGTGCCATCAGTTTGCAAAAGATAGGTATAGAGCTTGTCTGAATTAGCGCTGTTAAAAGTGAAGTCTTGACTTTCAAAATCTGGTTTTTCGATATGGACATTTAGGTTTCCAACTGGTAAATTAAAAGTGCCATTTTGGTAGGCTTTACCATCAATGGTAATAGTAGCAGAAGACGGGGCAACTAAGATTTCTACTTTGGTGGTAGAGTGAATATTGAGTGCAGTAATAACAAGAATGGTGGTAATAAAAATTAGAGTGGTAAGAATAATTGCAGAGATAGGATGTTTTTTATAAAGAGAGGTAAATTTTTGCATTAGGCAGCCCTCCTGAGTCTGAAGATACGCATACTACTATTAGCATAATATCCGCGGGCGTGGTCTGCGGTGCGGTCTCCGTGAGAGGCGGAAGCAATACGGCCATTACCGGCGTTATCTACGACATAAATTTCTACATGACCAGGAGAGGCGCGGATGTCGCCCGGCTGAAGATTGGCAGGATTCCCGGTGTTCGTAATTTCTTCATATAATGCTGGATGGGAAGCAAAGTAGTTTAGCATGTTGTTGGCACCACAACATGGAACATTTGGATCGGCGCCGGAGTAGCGTAGAACAGTGGCGACAAAAGCGTCACAGCTAGCGCCAATTTGAACATAGTGATCGCCATAAGTATTGAGGTCTACGGCAATGAGGGCCTGGCGATAAGCCTCGATGGGGTCATCGATGGCGTGGCCGCGCTCTGCCCAAGATAGGGCAAGAGCAGTGGCGTTAATGTCGCCATTACCAGCAGAGGTTGGCGGACAAGCAGAAAGACTGCTAGATGAGCCGGTGAGAAGACCGTTATTTTCTGCAATTTCACCAGAAGAAGCCCAGCCTTTTTCTGCGGCGCGGTTTTGGACAGCTTTGATAATGCCAGCAAGTTTGGAAACATAATTTGGATCGGTGGCATAGCCAGCAGCCTTGATGGCTTGGATGTAGCCGATAGGGTCTCCGGCATGATCAAAAGCTCCGTGCTGACGATAGCGAGGATTATTGCTGATAAATTCAAAGTACCCCTTCCAGCCTTCGGCTGGGGAGCTGTAATATTTAGCGGCATCAGGATTATTATCTACGGCGCCGATGCCAAAGAAATTGTTTCGTTCCCTGGCAAATCTACTGGTGCCGGAAGCAGATTCTAGAATTCCTTGAGCCATAACGGCTTCCCAAGGAATGCCATATTCGGCACCAAGTTGAGCTGCAATATCATGGTATGTGTCGACAAAGGCGGCTTGCAGGCTGGAAAGGCCGGCGCTAACTGTACCATCGTAACTACCAAGGCCAGCATAGCAATCATTGCCGAGACCGTCGGGATTATAATAGTAGATGCCGTTTTTGGAGAAAAAATCTAGGAGCTTTTCGGTGGTAGGGTTACTTGTGGTAGCAAAAGTAAGAGGAGTAATTATAGCGGATAATAAAATACTAATGGCAAGCAGGAGGATTTTTATACGGAGAGATTTTAGGGTTTTCATGCGGTGGTTTCTCCATGACGACTAATGATATAGGCAGATTCATAAAGTAGTGGGAAGGTAAAAATATCTGATGGAGATTGTTTGGCTGTGGAGGCTAAACTAATAGGGTTTGCGGAGCTATTGGTATCTCCAAAGGCAAAAGCAGAAGAAGCATCATAGTTTTCTACTTTTTTGATATAATCGACTACTGCAAGAACAGTTTCAGCGTCGGATTTTTCTAAGCCAGAGATGCGGGCAAGATAGCCAGCGGTAGAGTTGTCTTGAGGATGAGATTTTTCGTATTGATTTTGATAGGCAACTACAGGTCCACCATCTTCGGAGCAAAGTCCCATGTGGCATTTGACGCGCCAGGTTAATGCCCAAAGTTGGTGATATTTTTCTACTTCCCAGTATGGATTGTCAGGAGAGTTGACATAGCGGGAGCCATCGGCTACAGATTCACAATATTCGGTAGTATCAAAAGCCTTGAGCATATCGGAAATATTGGTGAGGAAAGAAAGTATATTGGAACGCTCTTTGCAGGCTTTGGCGATGTTGGCGTCTCTGATGCCGGGAGCAGAATACCTACCCATATGGAAAGCGATGAAGTCGGCAAGAGGCGAATTCTCACGGACGACTTCTTCCCCGTCAGAGTTAATATCGACGCTTTCTGAAATAACTTCTTGGTATTTTGGATCATCTGTGGAAAGATTCATAAGGGATAAATCAATGGTAGAAATAGCACTGCAATAGATGTTGGCCGAGGCGCTAATTTCTTCGGTTTTGGCACAGTCGCCAAAGTTAGTCATGAGAGAGGTATTTTCTCCGGCGGCATAAGTGGAATTTAGAGAGGCGAGGGAGGTGCTAGTAGCAGAGGAGAGAGAGGAGATGGCGGAGAAGGCGGTGGAATTTCCGGCGGCAACTGACATAAGAGAATGAGCAATAGAGCCGAGGAAAGTATTTTTGGAGCTAGCGTCAAATGGGCCGTGGTGGAGACGATCTACTTCGGCTTCTCTTGCGATAAGAGCGTTAGTTTCTTGGTTATAAGCGAGGACTTGAGACTTTGAGGCGGTAGTAGCGCCGGAAGTTTGGCGTGCGGAAAGCATATTAGCATTGGCGGCACCCATAGCAAAGGCTTCGCCACCGGCAATACCAACGGCATTTTCAAATGGATTTTCGTACATAATTTGAGCTACAGTTGGTACTAAGAGACTAAGGACAGTTTCGGCAGTGACGCGGATGCCAAGGTTAAAGGCAGTGCCTAGTAAGACGCCAATGGTAGCGCCGATGAGTCCGCTTCCTGGATTTGCCAGGGCGGAGAGGCTAAGAACTACTCCTGATGCGCGCGCTACGGTACAAGTATTGGTATCTAAGCCAATGGAAAAGGCTGTGTTTTCGGTGGCAGTGTAGCTGCGCTCTAGAGAATATTTAGCAGTATTATTTTGGTTGGCAGGAAGATTATTTAATACAACTTTGGCACCTTCTGATTCTAGCGGCGATCCGGTGATAGACATTTCTTCTCCTGTAACTGGATCGTAAACTGTAGTGGTGGTTGGGGTGGTAAACCAGTTTAATACAGAATTTGTAGCAGAATAATCGCCAAATCCAGCTTTGGTTTTGCTGAGGTTTTCCATTTTGGTCATAAAATCATGCATGGCTTGATAGTAGCGATTAGAGGAGATGGCCGTAGAGACCATATTGCCAATTTTGAGAGTGGAACAACCGGCGGATTCTTCGGCGACTTTTTCGCCAATATTATGCAGATATTCTTTGGCGCGATCTTCTGGTGATTCCGAGCTGGCAGAAGATGAAGAAATAGCTTCGCCGACGGGGGTATATTCGATAGTTTTATTACCTTTGTCGTCTTCAAGAATTTGTTTTTCGGCGGTATCGACGGTAGCTTTGGCACTATTGCTGAAATAATCAGTCATGATAGTGTTGTAATTTGCGTCGTCAGTAGCTTGATTGCCAGTGGTTTGGTAGTCTTGAAAAACATTGCGAGAAAGACCAAGTTTTTTGTAGAAATTTTGAGCGGCGGTATCGAAGAAATTGGCGGCACGACCACGAATAGCGTTGTCATAAGCTTCACGGAAATAGGTGTTGCCATTGTACATAGAACGGAAATTGTCTGCCGTAACAGTGTGGCCGTCGTATTCTATAGTGCTAGAAGAATGGACAGTAAAGCCTTCTTTTTCCAGGCGTTCTTTCATATAGTCGGTCATTTCTATTTTTCCGGAGAGCATTTCTTCGGCCATGTGTTGAGCGCGAAGATTGTAGCCGGTATAGCCAGTATCAGTAGCTTCAGTAAATAAAGCTTCAATATGAGAGCCTAGGAACGAGGCGGAGCCAAAGATAAGAAAGGCGCCAATTATGATGACAAACAAGATAAGCAGTGCAGGGGTGAGGCGGAGAAGTTTGTGCGATGTCTTCCCTTTTCTCTTTTTGTGTCCAGTGTTAGAAAAGAATGAGGGAGAAGGCGTAGGTGTGGTAGTTTCTAGAGCTTTAGTGTCTTGCGAAATCGATTTTTTATTAGCGGCAGAATTTTCTAAGTTTTTTAGAGAATTGGCGGTAGGGTTTGCAGGATTAGCAGGTTTTTTGGTGCCTGGAAAAGAAGGCTTGATGTCACCTTTCCCAAAGTAGTTTTTCTGACCTACCATAACAGTTATATTATAACATAAAACTAGTAAAATAACTAGTTATTCTCTTCCTCTACTGTTGTTGGTTGTTTTGACCAACTGGGTTGGTGGTGATGAGTGATTCCTCAGTTTCTGAAGCAATAACTTGGATGTGGACATGGTTTTGACCGGCAAAGAAAAGGCCTTGACCGACTGGGAAGTTGGAAAGACGCTTTTTCTCTTCTTCGGTGAGCTTGAAAACATCGGAAAGCACATCGACGGCAGAGCTTGATTGTTTGAGAAGAATTTGCATAGAGGAGTTAGCCACAATAGCGCGACCCATCTTGGTGGACATAAAATCTTCTACATCCTGAGTAATGGTGGTAAGGCCAAGGTAATATTTACGAGCGCGTTTAGCAAGAGAAAAGAGGAAGTTGGCGGAATCTTCGTATTCCATGAGCTGCCAAGCCTCATCAACAATGAGCAGGCGGCGTTTTTGCTGAGCGCGTACAATGTTCCAGATGTGAGACAAGACAATATACATAGCAACTGGACGGAGTTCGTCTTCTAGATCGCGAATATTGAAGACGACCATTTGGTTATTAATGTCAATATTAGACTGTTGAGAGAAGATGCCGGCAAAGGTACCAGTGGTGTATTTGCGAAGACGCTGTGCAAGATTAGGGCCGGTACCACCCATGTGTGAAAGCGTGTCGTAGAGGTTGAAAATGGTTGGTGGGGTGGATTGGTGCGTAAGAGGATCGGAAGTGATGCCGGCACGAGCATAAGTATCAATGAGGGCTTGGTCTAGATCGGCTTCTTCGTTAGGGGTGAGAGCAGGAGCGGCAGCCGCCATATTGGCGCCGGCGGCGGAAGATTTGCTATTAGTGCCGCCACTAAGCATGAGACGGAAAAGGCCATGGAGCGTGACAAGGTTGGCACGGAGAGCATCATTAGCATCTTCGGCGTCAACGACTTTTGGTAAATCGAAAGGATTAATACGGACATCGGAGTTGAGAGAGAGGCGAATATATGAACCGCCTACAGCATCACAGAGGCGCTGATATTCGTTTTCTGGGTCGATAATGAGAATTTCGCTGCCGGTCATCATAGAACGGAGAGCCTCAAGCTTGACAGTGAAAGATTTACCAGAACCAGATTTAGCGAAGACTACCATATTGGCATTTTCTAGAGAGAAACGATCGAAAATGACAAGGCCATTATTGTGCATGTTGATGCCGTATAAGATGCCTTTTTCCTGGGTAAGATCAGCAGAGGTGAATGGGAAAGAAGTAGAAATGGCACCAGTATTCATGTTGCGGCGAATGAGAAGTTGATCAGTACACTGTGGCATACAGCTGTTCATGCCCTGTTCTTGTTGAGAAGACGCAACTTTGGAGAATACCATCTGTTGACCAAAGAGGGTTTCGATTTTGCGCTGAACAAAGCCTAGTTCGTCAAGAGAATCTGCCCAAAGAGTAACATAGAGGCCAAAACGGAAGAATTTTTCGGCACCAACTTGGAGTTGATCACGAAGTTCCTCGGCGTCACCAATAGCAGCTTCGAGCTCTGGATCGCGAACTTTGCCCTTTTCGGTGTTGACAGAGATAGAAGCCTCTAGTTGGGTGACTTTTTTCTGAAGGTTTTTCATGACGACGGTAGTATCTACTGGGTAGATGTACATGGAAATATCTAGGACTTCATCAATATTGATAAGCGGAGAAAGCCAACCGGTGTAGAGGGAGCGAGGATAGCCATAAACATAGAGAGTGCGCCCGTACTTGGTGCCAAGACGGAAATAATCGGTGTGGATTTCGATACTAGAAGGTGAAATAAGATCGCGGAGAGTGGTGATACCTTGTTCAAAGGCGCGCTGGATTTCTGCTTCTTCCATGGCTTGGGCTTGGGAAGCAATTTGAGCGGCAGTGAGCTGTTTGTTCTGATCTTTTTTACTCATTTTTTTCTCCTTTTCTCACATAAGTAGTGGCGACTTTAGCAAAATCTACTAATGGCTCTCTGACAGCAGTATCTGGATTATTGAAGTTATAATAGAGAGCGCCAAGCTCACGGGTATTAAGGCGAACTGAATGGATGCCAATTTGGAACAAACCGGAAATGACGGACTCTACACGATTGTTGATTTCGGTGATGGCTTTATCGTAAGTAGGGCGATCAATCTTGGTGACTTCTACTTGTTTGGACTTGGAAAAACTGGAGAAGAAATTGCGAGTTTGAGTGAGGACTTTTTCGGCTTCAGCAGAGATATAATAAGGAACGACAATAAAGAAAGATTTGTCCATAATATTGGCTTCTTGGGAAAGAATGTCGATGAAATTAATATAGTCGTCCATCAAGACTCCAAGGAGCATATTATCGTTATTTTTACGAATTTCGGTGAGGCGTTCAATGTATGGACCAATATCTACGCGCTGAGAGCGAACAAGAATCTGAGTGGTAAAATTGAGAGAATTGAGGAAGTTTTGATAGGAATACTCTACAGCTTCACGCTCAGTTTCAGACATAAGATCAAAGTTGATGGATTGGCAAGCAATGACGGCACGGAAAGATCCATCTTTCATGATGACAAGACCATCACGAAGCTCAGAAATTTGCAGTGTGGATTGAGTGGAGAGGGGGCTATCTGGTGTAACATTGGTAGGAGTTGACTGGGCAGCTTGGTTAGGCTGAGCTGCTTGAGGAGTGGCGCCACTAGCGATGGTCGCAGAAGGTTGAGCTGGAGTAGGAGTGACAACTGTGGCTGGAGTAGCAGGGCTTGTTCCGGCCTGAGGAGAAGCGATAGGAGCAGCGATTGGTGTGGCTGGCATAGCTACTGCAGGATTTGCCGATGGAGCTACAGCGGCTGGAGCAGGATTGGGAGCTTGGCCGGCTCCAGTATAAGGATTATAGGCGGTAGGTTGTTGTGGCTGTTGTGGTTGTTGTGGGTTCATTTCTACTCCTCTTAATGTAATGATACAAATACTTCGTTACCGCGATTTTCTAGGCGGGCGGCCTCTTTGGAAATGGTTTCGATGGAATATTCATTATTGTTAGCAAGATTTTGAAGTTGGGCCTGCAAGGCAGGATTAGGCTGTGCTGGTTGGGCTGGCTTAGTATTGCTAGGACTTGAAGCTCCAGTGTTTGGGGTGCTAGAAATTGGATTAATAACATTGAGATTACGGTTGATATTCTCAGTAACGGCAGCGTCGGCAGCTTCGGCACGATTAATAGCTTGACGCATTTGGTTGACGAGCTCATCGTGACGGGAATTTTGCTGTTTGGCAAGCATTTGATTGATAACTGGTGATGAATTAGCGTCCATAATATCTGGGGTAGCGTTGGCTTCGGCTAAGAATTGTTCACGCAAGGGAGCGTTGTTGATGTCTCCACGAACAGCATAACCCTCAGTATCGATAACATTAGCAAGAAAAGACAGACGATTCCCTGCTTCTTCTTCGGTGATGTCGCGAGCACGGGGTTGTTCAACCTTTTTAGGAGCGGTGATTTCGATGGTGGATTCGCGTTGACCAGGATTCCAAAAACGACGGTTAGGCTTTAAATGATAAGAGACGATTGCTGCTAGATAAGTTTCCATAGGCTGGTCCTTCTTGAGAGGGAGAGCAAGAACGGCAAAGAAAATAATGAATGGAACGGCAAGAAGTGCCAAGAGTGGGAAAATTTGAAAGAGCGCAAAAGCGACGCCAATAAATCCACCCATAACCATGAGATAGACGAACTGGCGGAAGGTGAATGGACCGAGGAGCTTATCATCGGCCTCAACATCTTGCGGGACCTTGTACTGCGCCATATAAGTTTATTTTAGCATGAAAAAGGTCTTGCTTCAAGCAGAAAATATGGAGAAACGGCTAATCTTCAAAGGTGTAAGTGGCAATGATATCGTTTAGCGCGTTGGCGTAATCTTCAGTGGTGAGAGTGCCATCACCCTCATTGGATTGGATGAAATCTTCGTAGAGGTCGATAATGGAGTCAAAGCGAGGGTCACTAACAGAGACTTCGTCTAGATAGTCTCTGGAACGGTCAATGAAGGTGTGAACATCATAGGCATATTCGGCGGCGAGATTATCAATTCTAACGCGATGGTTGCGGCTGTCCTCTGGGCTTTGAGCCCAAACGCTCCATGGGGCGGATCTCTCTTCTTGCAAGAACTCGCGGTCAACTTGGCGATCTTCTTCGGTTAGCTGATATGGCTGGTCGCTTGGATCTGGCATGCCACTGTTGGCGCGAGCTGCGGAATTTTGCATGCGCTCTCTGAGGGCAGCAGAAGGCTGATTGGGGTTAGGATTTGGATGACGATCTGGAGAAATTCTCCTACGCAAATCACGAGCATGAGAGATAGTATCGCTTTGTTGTTTGGCAAAAGGATTATTGAGAGCAGGATATCGGTTACGCCACTCTGAGTCGTTCCATTTTTCCATAGAATCAAGGAGGCCACTCCAAGATTCGGCTACACCAGGTTTCTGATTGTCGATGATGCCATTAGTAATACGAGACATCATAGTGGCAAATTTTGGCGCAGCTGGAATAAGGTATTTATTGAGGATGGTATTTTTGAGCTGATCTAAGGTGGCGTTTTCGAGTGGGATTTTCTTTGTGGCAACTTTTGGTAAGCCATTTTTGTCAAAGACGATATTGCCGTGCTCGTCTAGTTCAAACTCGGTACCCTTTAGGCTTTCGCCGTTGACATTTTTGAAAGATCTGAGGGACTCTTCGTCAAATAGCATGCGCTCCCAGTTGGCTGGGTCCATAAGCATACGGAGCTGGTTAAACTCGGCAGCGTCTTGAGTGTTGAAGCCACTTGGTTTGGCAGTCTTGGTTAGGTTATCAAGACGGGCAATGTTTAGGTGGATAAAGTCTTTAATATAGCGTTGACCAACGGAAGTAGCATACATTGGACCGGCAAAGGCGGCTTTTTCTTTGAAGCCAGAAGACATAGTGGCACGGTTCAAAGTGGTGCTAAGTGAGGCTAGACCGACACCTTGGAGGTTGTTGGCAATGAGCTTTGGATCTCTATTCTCATAAACACCAGAGAGGATGCCATAGAGACCGTCAATAGGGTCGGCAATTGGCATATCCCAGTTGCTAAGAATCTCTTTCATAGCGGCACCATCATTCTTGTAGATACGAGCAATGAACTTACCCTCTTGGTCTCTGGCGTCATAGTAATAATGGCGCTCTTTCTTGCCGGTTTCTGGATTAGTAACTTCTTCAAACTTATCATAGGCAGATTGCTCAAGATATTCTGGATGATATTTAAGGAATTCGCCAGGGCTTTTCTCGTCGATTTTGATCTTTTCGCCAGTGACTTTATCAATGTATTCGCTAAGTTTTTCACGGCGGCCATTTTTATCAGGTTTAGTTGTGGCAAAACCATCATCGTCGACATAGTAACCAACAATCATGCTACGAGCATCGTTTTTGCCGTAGCCCCATTTAGCAAAGTCAAGGCTAGTGTAGCTTCTTCTGGTAGCTTCATGTTTAGCAGATTGGGAAATAACTTTGCCAAGTACCATATGCTCGCCTTCTTTGCCAAGAGCACCAGCTGCGCCAATGACATGATGTTTGTAGCGGTAGTCTCCTTCCCCGTACTGGCGGATCTTATTATATTGTCCCATGAGCCAGTCTTGGTCGGCGTATTGGTCAAATTCTTGGGCGATGCTAGCACGGGTAAACTCCATGAAGTTTTTACCGGCGGTGGCACCAAGGCGGAGATCGCGTTTAGTGTTGCCATGATAGTTATTGTAGTTGTTCAAAACATGCTCAGTATCTTTGGCGACATAATCTAATTCTAGGGCGATATTGTTAGCCTCTTTGGCGCTGCGCGTAGAAGCATTGGTCTTTAGGTACTGATTGTCTTCCCCAGGACGATAGAGTGCGCTACCAGCAATTTTGCGACGAGCATAGATTTCGGCACGACCTTTTCTGATAGCACCCTCGTTCTCGATATCTAATTCACGGCGGCGATTTCTGGCATCAAGATAACGGCGAAGGCCGGCAGAAGGTGCGGTGCTGTGATTGAAATGACGATTGGCAGCAAGCTGTCTCTGTTGATCGGCGAATCCGTGAATGCCAGCGCGAGGCTTGTCGAACATAGAGTTGAGTTTGTTGCTGATACCGCCAAGGATAGTATTGGACATTTTGAGTAAAGATACAGATAGGAAGAGCGGAAAGACTTGGACGGCCATACCCAGAATAACGAAGAAAGGACCAATTTCGCCAGCATTACCAGCAGAGGCAATGATAGCCCAACCTGCTAATTGAGATGCTCCAAAGAGAATACTGAACATAGGGTAAAAGATGAGCATAGAGATAAGGATGTCTTTCCATTTTTTGAAATAAGATTCGGTGTTTGGAAGGAGGTAAGCGACAAAAGCTAGAGGTGAGATCATAACTAACATGGCAATGAGGGCTTGGCGAAGACCGATGGTGACTAGACCAACTAATACGGAGAAGATACCGCCAATCAGAGCGGCGATGGCTGGCCAAAGGAAAGCGCTGAGGCCACCGGCTACGCCGATGGCAATACCACCAACAGTGCCGCCGCCGATGAGAGCACCGGCAAGCTCGGTCCAGGTGACTTTGGCGGCGTCGCCTAAGCCGCCGTTACTAATAGCATTTTCCTCGATAGTTTCAAAAATACCCTTGAGGTTGGCGCCAATAATATTGCTGGCATCAACAGCAAGAGCACAGATGATAAATGAAAGGTTGACCAGTACAGCAGCGATAATGAGCTTAGGTAGGGCTTTTTTGATACCGTAATTAGCGATGCCTATACCAGTAATTTGCGAATAAACGATAATAAGGAGGACGATGACAAAGACAATATTGGTGATATCTCGCATAATCTGCCAAACTTGGAAGATAGGAGACGAGGCATCAGCGGCCATAGGCTGGACATTTAAGAGGTTTTCGATGATGCCATAGATAGAATCAATAGCTTTACCAAGCACGCCGGTGACTGGACAAACTAGCCAGCCAATAGCGCCAACTTGGTCGGAACAGGTCTCTTCGGCAGCTTCAGCAGGTTCGGCAAAAGCAGGTTGAGTCATAACTGGGGAGACAGAGACAGTAAAAACAGCCACAAGAGCGGCGAAAATAACGCCAAAAAGTGGCAGTTTGAATCTTTCTTTTAGAGATTTAAACAGACTCATAATAATTAACCGGCTAATGAATAGCGCTTTACCATGTAAATTATATCACACATAAGCGAAATAGTCAATAGAGAAATGCATAATTTTGCTACTTTTGCAAGAAAGTGGTTATGTTTGGTTTTAGATGTCAAAATAGATATGCTTTTGAAGTGATATGTTGCGAGAATGGATGAAAATATGGTATTATGAGGGTATGAAAAAGATTTTAGCTTATTTTGCCATGATGACGACACTGCTTAGTGGCATGATGGTACTGAATGCAAAACCAGTAATGGCGGCAGGTTGTGAAGACTCAACCTTTTTTGGTTTGAGACCGTGGTATTACAAATTGACTACGCAGATAAATGGTAAATGCGAAGTGAAATCACCAGCTCAAAATGGTATACCAAAGTTTGTTTGGACGATTGTACTAAATATTATGACGGATATTTCGGTACTAATTGGGTATATTGCAGTAGTGATAATTGCTTGGGGCGGATATTTATATATGTTCTCTAGAGGTATGCCGGATCGAGCAGAAAAAGGCAAGAAGACACTGATTGCGGCGATGATAGGATTGATTATTTCAGTACTTGCAAGTGTAATTATGAATACGATAGTAACGGTATTAACTAATAGTGCATAGAGGAAATATGAGAATATTAGAAATATTGGCAGATTCGCAGCAAGATGTAAAAAATACAATAAATAGCTTGCCTAACCATAGTGGGGTGACTAGTGGTAATTTGCAGAATATTATTTATTGGGTGTTAGGAACTGCTGGGTTGGTGGCTGTGGGGGTGATAATTTATGGAGGTGTTAAATATTTGACTTCTCAGGGAGCGCCAGAAAAGACCAAGCAGGCTAGCCAGATTATTGCTTATGCAGTGATTGGTCTGGTGGTAGTGGGGCTAGCGATGGCGATTACGACATTTGTATTAACAATAATTGGAGATTCTACATCATAATGAAAAAGATATTAATGGCAGTAATAGGTGTGGCAGTATTAGCTTTTGGGGCGATGGCGATCAATAGTCCGGTGTTTGCGGAAAATGATTTAACCAAAAAGGCTTGTCAGGATGCAGATGCAGAACAGAAGGCAGCACTGGGGTGTGATAAAAATCAGCAGGCACCAGAGGTGGTGACGAATATATTTAATGGGGTGCTGACCGTGGTAGGGATTTTGGCGGTATTGATAATTGTGGTAGCTGGACAGAGATATATTACGAGTAGTGGTGATCCAGCCAAGGTGCAACAGGCAAAAAATATGATTCTCTATGGGGTGATAGGTTTGATAGTGGCACTTTTAGCTTTTGCAGTTGTGAACTTTGTGCTCAGCGGGGTATTCTCATAAAAAAGTATTGCGACTCTAAAAAAACAGTGATATAATAAGTTAAAATAATCTAAAGGAAAATGTTCTATGAAGATTACAGAAAAAATTAA
>JAFRCG010000022.1 GCA_017404515.1 Candidatus Saccharimonadota bacterium
TAGGTGTATAATAGGGGTATGGATAGAATATGTCCAAATTGCGGACGCACACTAGATGAATTTGAGCCTCATTGCGGCCCGGATGGTTTAGGCTGCCTTTATTGCACTACGACCTGTCCGAATTGTGGTAAAGAAGTGTATGAAACAGACATCAGATTTGGATATTCTAGGACATATTGCCAATATTGCGAGTCGGAAGTTATCCAGGAAGAAGAAGTAGAAGAAGACGATGAAAATTATGATGATACTGGCGATTCTTATAGTTATGGTAATTATTCTAAAAAGAAAACTGGCCAGAATATGAAGAAGCAAGAGGATAAGCTCAAAGCTGCCAAAGCCAAGCTCCGGAAATCAAATATCGAGTTTCTGAAGGCCGCCGCAAAAGCAAATGGTGAGCCGGTTCCGGAAAATTTAGAAAGTCTAACTGATGAAGAACTGAACGCCAAGGTTGAACCTTTAATGAAAAAATTCCTAAAGACTTATTTCTCAAACCAGAATTAAGAAACTTTATAAGATCTATGAAAAAATCAGAAAGCAATATCTAATGGTCGTATGTAGATAGGTCGATATCGACAAAAATGGCTTGAAATATATTGTCTGACCGATACCCTACAAGCCTAGCATTTTGGCTATTAAATCGTAAAACATAGAGGTGGTCTATATCCTCTGTAACGCAGGCCGGCAGCGGAACCTTGAATGCTTCTTTACCAATTATTTCCATCCCGCCAGATTGCTTATTCTTTGTAAAAAGCGTATTCCAAGTATTGCAGCACAGAGTCTGGAGCTTCAGTATTAGCTGGCTCCGTATGTAGTCTGTGCACTTATTGGACTTCAAGTCATATCCATTTACTAAATTCTTTAAAGAAAACACTATATAGTCATCGTCATCGTTTGCTTGTTGTAAAATTGGCTGCTGCGAAAAAGCATCTTGCTTGGCTTTTTGCTGCTTTTTGAGTCTTCGCTGTAGCCTTTGCTCGGATTTATTCGGCATTTACCCTCCTATGCCGCAGCAGTAGAAAACTGGCTAGAGAAAAACTCTTTAATCGACTGTTTTGTTATAATTTCGTTTATATTAACATTCTTCCAGGGGGCCTCTTTATGCGTCATATCGCGAAGCTTCCATGCTGAAAACTGCCCGTATGTTTTATAAACGCTTATTAGAATGTCCATCTGCTCATTAGAAAATTTATCTAGATCAAGGTCATCTGGTAAATCAATTTGGCTTCTACCAAAGGTCTTGAGTTCATCGTATAGAGCCGGAATAACCGGACCATGTTGCCATGCTACAAAATCATCCTCAAATAATGCTTTATTTGTTTTTGCTAAGCTTACACCCTGTGCATAGTATAATAATTTCTGGGCTTTTAGATTCGTAATAACATCGCCACTATCACTATCTGCATTTTGGAGCTTCAAAAAGAACTTCACGACATCTATTGGTGTTATTTCACTTTTCTTCATAGATAACTCCTTATAATGCTTATATTTTACCATAAATTACTTATTTTGTAAAGAGGTATGTTGTCCTCCCTACATTTTTATTATATCATAAGCACAATAAAAACGCTATTTGCGAGTAATTCGACATTTATTTGCTAAAACTTCGGTCATGGCGTCTTTTTCTGCTTGGCGAACCGATAAATCATAGTTTTTCTTAATATCTATCTGGTAAATCACATATTTGCACTGAAAATCTAGGTTATTCGGCACCAACCAGTCAGCAGCATCTTTATCGCCTTTGCTACGGTTCTCTGACGAAGAAACTGCTATCAAAACATTTCTATCGTTGACAAATTCTTCCCATTTTTCTTTATCCCATGAGTATCCGCCGCTTTCCCAGGCGTTTTTCTTTGATACGATATGATCTATATCTATACCGCCGCCAGGAACGGAACTATCATACTTAATAATTTTACCCGTATAATAGTCAAATAGCGAGCCAGTCTGGATGCTGCATGCTTTTTCTCCGTTTGTCATGCCAGCTAATTCGCCAAAAAGGATGTCATATCTAGTTTTGCAGCCATCATTGTCTAAATCAGCAAAATCTTCTGGAACAAAATCGTTGTCATTGTATGATCTTTGCGTTTCCTTAGCCCTTATATCTAAAGAAGATAGTTTCTGTTTCGCCATGCGAAGCTTATACTGAGTAACAGTATATTCTGGTTCTGGTAATGTGCTTCGAGAAGCAGTAATATCATCAATTTCTGGGGTAGTAGCGGCCCTATATACATAACCACCGGCTCCACCTATGGCAGCCAACCCAATTGCTCCGGCAATCAATGGAGCTTTTAAGCTTTTCTTACTAGATTTTGTCGTTTTTTTGGTTGCTCGTGGTTGCACTTTTGCCATTCTACTATAAATTATATCATAACCACTATCTATATAATATGATTAAAACCGAGTTGTATATGTTTGTGTGCATATTATGTAATCAAAATGTGATATAATAAAGTAAATCTCGGTTATTTGGTCTGACAAACTGGTTGATAGGCGAAATAAACGGGGTTTTCGCTAGTGAGTCTATTATTAAGGTTCTGACTTCGCTTACAACGGCGGTACCAATCTATCTAAAACTATGACTATCAAGTCTCATTCTCGCGGTATGTTTCTCGGCCTCGTTGTAGGTGATGTTCTTGGTGCCCCAGTCCAATTTGGAGTTAGTAGTGCTGCCATCCGTGAGCATTTAGACAGTCTCAGAGAATATCACGATAATTGCGAACTCCCCAAAGGTGTTTACACAGATGATACTTCCATGGCGCTCTGTCTTGCTGATAGTCTGATAGAGAAAAAAGGCTACGATTCTTATGACATTATGCAAAAATATTGCGACTGGGAAGACCATGGTTATCGTTCATATTTTGATTATGGTTTTGATGTCGGCACGCAAGTAATTCAATCTAGCATTGAATATTCCAAAAATAAAATTGTGCCAAAGACCAAAGAGCGCACCATATCTGCTGGAAATGGTTGCATCATGCGTCTTGCTCCTGCTATTATTGCCGCGGCAGAACATTCCACTTTGAAACAGACCGTCGAACTTGCCTGGATTTCTGGTAGAGAAACACATTATTCCGAAGTTGCGGAAATGGGAGTAGAAGTTTTTGCCAATTTACTTTATCGCGCACTTCACGCCGGTAGCGCCAAAAAATCTAAAATTATAGATCTCGAAAATCTCTATTTTACTTCTGATGAGCTCAAAGAAACTTGGCTAGATAATAACTGGCTGATTTCTGGTCGTGTCCATAGTGATGGTGAATGTCTGCGTGATCTCGGCGGCTATGTTATGGACGCTCTTACCATCGCCATTTGGGCTTTTCTTGCTACGGATAATTTTGAAGATGGCATGTTAAAAGTGCTTTGCCTCGGTGGTGATACCGATACCAATTGTGCCATCTACGGACAGCTTGCTGGTGCATTTTATGGAGTCGAGGCTATCCCCAAAAATTGGCAAAACGGCCTTGCTATCTCCAAAGAAGCTATCTTTGACTTAGTAGATCAACTCTTAGCTTTAGACTCTTGCCCTATTTTAGCCACCCGTTTTGAAGAAGATTCTGAGTATTACAAACCTAGTTCATAAATTCGCTAAATCTGCTATTTTTGCTCCTCTTATGCTATAATATAACCATGTGCGGGTTGGGCATAGACTATGACTATATCGAAAAACGCATTCGTGCCTGCAACTATCTTGTTGTAGCTCAACTTTTTTTGCAGGATAATTTTTTGCTAAAACGCCCGCTTTCTTTTGACGACATCAAGCCACGCCTACTTGGCCATTGGGGCACTTGTTATGGCATCAATACCGCCTATGCTAATCTCAAAAGTTTTTTCCAAAATTCCAATAAAGCTAATGCCAACTCTGATAATTCTTTTGCTTTTGTTTTAGGCCCAGGCCATGGCTTCCCAGCACTTCAAGCCAACCTTTTCTTGGACGGCGATTTGTTGAAGGTAGATTCTAAGGCCCAGCGCAATTTATCTGGACTTGCTTATCTCTGCAAAGAATTTTCTTGGCCAGGTGGCTTCCCGTCGCACGCTAGCCCTATCACTCCAGGAGTTATTTGTGAGGGTGGGGAACTAGGCTATGCCATTTCTGCTGCCTACGGTGCCGCTCTTGGCCACCCAGAAAAAACCATTGCCGTCTTGATCGGCGACGGAGAATTAGAAACCGCCACTGCTCTGTCTTCGCTCAATCTCGTCAAGTTGCTTGGCACTAATAAAAATGGCAAAGTTCTACCAATTCTGCATCTCAATGGCTACAAAATTTCTGCCCCTACTGTCTATGCCAGAAAATCTGAGAGGGAACTACTTTCACTCATTCGCGGTTTTGGATACACTCCATTTATCGTAAATGGGGACGATGCAGAGGCTTTCCAAATCGCACTAGACGAGACTACTTCTGCTGTTAATCCTTTCATAATTATGAAAACTGAAAAAGGCGCTACTGGCCCAGAATATATCAACGGCAAAAAAATCGCCGGAAACTTTTTGGCTCACCAAATTCCTTTGCCACACGCCAAGACTGATGCTTCTGAGCTAAAAATTCTAGAAACTTGGCTAAAATCCTACAATTTCGGGCAGCTCTTTAATGATACGGAGGGATTTGTTTTATGAAACCACAAATAGAGCTTTCCAGGCCAACTTTCCCACTAGATCTTTTTGGCCCTACAGAGATCAAAAATCCTGGCACAGAATATTTTTCTTCTGCAGAGAAAATCGGCCAGTTTCTCAAAGAATCCTTAAAGCAAGATCCACATTTTTATCTTTTCTCGCCAGACGAAACCACTAGTAACAAATTAGACGCTGCTTTTGATGTTTCTGCTCGTGCTTGGGCTTTGCCTGTGCGTGAATGGGATTTACCAGAAGCGGAAAACGGCCGCATTGTAGAATTGCTTTCGGAAAATACCTTGTTTGGCGTAATGGCCGGCCATGTACTTTCTGGCGAGCCAGCTATGATGACTAGCTACGAAGCCTTCTTTCCTATTATCACTTCCCAGCTTCTTCAGTATCTCAAATTCCTCAGCCAAAGTGCTGATGTTCCTTGGCGAAACTCAGTTCCAGCCATCAACCTTCTCTCCACCAGTACTTGTTGGCGCCAAGATCACAACGGCTTCTCTCACCAATCACCAATGCTGATTTCTACTTTGCTTTCCCAACCTAGCAACTTAGTAAACTGTCTTTTCCCAGTAGATGATGTAGCCGCTGCCGCTGCCTACGATTTTATGTGCAATTCTCAAAATGTTGTAAATCTTACAACATTTAATAAGACTAACGAACCTCGTTGGATCGACCGGAACCACGCCGCTTTCCAATTTGATCATGGCGCCAGCATTTTTGGTTTTATTTCTGACGACAATCCGGATTATATTTTTACAGCTGCTGGCGATATTGCCACCAGAGAAGCCATTCGCGCCATCGAAATCCTCAAACAAGATCTCCCGGAAAGACGCTTCCGTTTTGTTGGTATCAACGCACTGTCTTACGGAGCCATTGGCACCACTAACGCCAAGCTCAGCTACGATTTGTTTAACGAATTCTACACTACGGATCGCCCAATCATTGTCAATTTCCACGGCTATGCTGGGGCGCTAAGGAATATTCTTTCAAATTACACCAATCAGTATCGCCTTTCCGTCCATGGCTTTGAAGAACATGGCAGCACTACCACCCCATTTGAAATGCTCCGTTTGAACCACGCTTCCCGTTACGACCTTTGTATTGATGTCGCCTACAAAGAACACCGCGAAGATCTTGTTGCTAGATATAGCAGTATCATCCAAGAAAACACCCGTCATGCTCTAGAGTTTGGCGAAGATCAGATAAGTATGTTATAATATTTTCGTTCTATGGAAATTCTAATTCTAACAATCCTCTTCCTACTTCTCCTAGAGACTTCTTTTTTGGTAATCAAAAACATTCGTAAAATTTCCGCCAAATCCAGCCGTCGCAAAGTTTATATTGATACCTCTGCTTTGATTGACGGTCGCATTTTAGAAATTGCTCGCACCGGTTTTATTGGCGACGATCTATACATCCCTCGTAGTGTCATTCGTGAACTTCAGCTTCTTGCTGATGGCAAGGATAAGGAAAAGCGTGAATCCGCCCGTCGTGGCATGGATACTGCCAGCGAGCTAGAAAGAGTGATTTATTGTAATACTTATATTTTACAAGATGATTTGGACCGCACACCAGTTGATGAGCGGCTGATCACACTTGCCAAGGAAAATCATGGCCTTATCTGCACTAATGATTTTAACCTCAACAAAGTCGCCACTACGGAAAATATTGATGTCCTAAATGTTAATGATTTGGCTTTGGCTGTGGCTAGCGATTACTACCCCGGAAAACACTTTACTGTCAAAATTACTCAAGAGGGCAGCAATAAAGGCCAAGGTGTAGGGCATATCGAGCATGGCATTATGGTAGTGGTTGATAACGCCGCCAAAAATATCGGTACAGAAATAGAAGTAGAAACTATCAAATTTATCCAAAATTCTGCTGGGCGTATGATTTTTGCTCGTCGTGCGTCGCACACTAGAAGGTCAAAGTAGTAGAGGCCATAAAACCTCGCAAAATATGTTATAATATACACATGAACATCAAGGAAAATGTGCCGATATCAGAACTTACCACTATGCGTTTAGGCGGCAAGGCCAGATATGTTATAGAAATCCAAGATTTGAAAGATATTCCTACTGCTTATAATTTTGCTGCCGAGAAAAAACTTCCTACTTGGATCATGGGCGGTGGTGCCAATACTATTGGCCAGGATGCAGGTTTTGCTGGCGTAATTTTGCTAAACAAATTAAAAGGCATCGAGGTTGTTTCCGAGACTTCTGATGAAGTAGTAGTCCGTGCTATGGGCGGAGAAATTTGGGATGATTTGGTAGATTTTACCTGCGAGCGTGGCTATTCTGGTATAGAAGCACTCAGCAAAATTCCAGGCACAGTAGGTGCTGCTCCAGTGCAAAATATTGGTGCCTATGGTCAAGATATTGCTACGGTCATAGAAAGCGTAGAAGCTTGGGATCGGGAGTCGCACGAGCTTATTATTTTAAGCAATACCGAAATGCAAATGTCCTATCGCTCCACTATTTTTAATACTGGAAAAGATACTGGTAGATACTTTATCGTGGCAGTAAATTTGATTTTGGCAAATGATGGCCATATGCAGCCGCCATTTTATAATGCTTTACAAAAATACATTGATACACACAAAATTACAGATTTTTCACCCATGAGTATTAGAAAAATTGTATCAGAAATTCGTGCAGAAAAATTGCCAGACCCAGCCGTAGAGGCTAGTGCCGGCAGTTTTTTCAAAAACATTTTTGTAACTGACGATGAAGCCGCAGCTGTTACCGCCGCCGGTATCAAAGTATGGGAAAAGGAAAACGGCAAAAAAATGATTAATTCTGGATACTTAATAGAAGGTGCTGGCCTCAAGGGTAAAGAACTCCACGGCATGAAAGTTTCCGACAAAGCTGCATTAGTCTTGATTAATAAATCTGCCAAAAGCTACGCAGATTTGGATGCTGCCAGGACAGAAATTAGAAATGCTGTGCAAGAAAAATATGGTTTTATGCTAGAGCAAGAACCGGTAGAAATTCCCACTGGAGTAAAATAATGGTCAAAATTTTAGACGGCAGAGAATTGGCTGGCTTTATCAAAGAAAAGCAGGCTAGACAAGTCCGAGAAATGCGTTCAAAGAAAAAGTTTCCCAAGCTTATGATTATTCGTGATAGTGATAACCCTGTAATTGTTAAATATGTTAATCTCAAAAAACATTACGGCGAAGACATCGGCGTAGAAGTAGTAGATCAAAAAATCGCCGGCGTAGAAGATGAAAATACTCTAAATGCGGCAAAGGAAATAGTTTTAGCGGCCAATGCTGACCAAACGGTTTCTGGTATTATTATCCAGTTGCCTCTCAAGAACAAAGATCTAACAGACGATCTAGTCAACCTAATTAGCCCTAAAAAAGATGTCGATGGCCTCAACCAGACTGTCGCAAAAGCTGAACGCAAATTTGAAAGTGCCACTGCTACGGCTATCAACTGGCTACTTAGCGGATACGATATTTCTTTGACTGACAAAAAAGTAGCTTTGATCGGCTATGGCCGTTTGGTAGGCCAGCCCCTCAAACGCATTTTTGATAATTCTGGAGTAGAAGCCAAAGTCTTTAGACACGACGATAGTTTGGAAGAGCTAAAAACTTTTGATGTCATAATTTCCGCTACTGGTGTTCCGCATCTCATCAAAACAGAATTGGTAAAACCCGGAGCAGTGATAGTTGATGCTGGCACTGCCAGCGAGGACGGAGTCTTGGTGGGCGATGTTGACGAGCCTGTGCGCGAGCGCACAGACCTTGCCGCCATCACGCCTAAGATTGGCGGCGTAGGCCCACTTACCGTTAGCGTCTTGTTTGATGATGTGATTCAAGCGATGAATTAAGCTTTTGGTTTTATCTAAGAATTATCTCTTTGATTATCAAAGATTTCTTCATAATTGTCGCCAACTCTATCAGCCGCATCCATGTTGTCAGCCCTCTGCTGGCGTCGTTCTTGATAACCAGCTTCTTGCATGATTTCATCCAGAGTCTCAGTTGAACTGCCACCGCTTGCATTTCCTGCACCACCTGTGCTATCAGCACCTCCGCTCGGTGCGCTGCCACTATTGCCAGAATTATGGACATTGATGTAACCTTCAGAAAGTTTGGCCAGCCCTTCAGCACGGGAGCCTTTGAGTGAGCTCCTGAGGCGAGGATCGGAAACGGCAGAATTAGCAACTTTCTGGATGCCGCTGACATAATTGTTGATTCTACTCTGTTCCTCACTGGATAGTTTGCCCCACTCACTGGAGTTAGATTGAAGTTTCTTCATATTGTTTACGGCATTCATGATAGAGTTAAACTCGCCATCATCCATATTGGCAAATTGCTCTGGACGGTAAGAATCCACCTTTGGTGCTCTAGAGCCACCGGCCACAAAGTCATTGAAGTTGCCGGAGCTAGCTGTACCAGTGTTGGCTTTAGCCGCTTCGTATTGAGAGCGTGCATTGTTCTTGAAGTCTGCTGCATGCGCACCCAGCAAGTTGCTAGCCCAGGCTTGTCTTGCTTCGTTACTGATACTAGCAAAGTCAAGACCTTCCATCGCAGTGCCCATGGCAGAGCGTCCATCGTCGCCAATTTTATTAAGTGCATTCTGGATAGCACGGATCTTAGCGGAGTTATTGCCTCCAGAATCAGTCCTCATGAGATCGACCATGTCATTGGCAACCGCTGCATAGTTGCCAGTAGTAAATGCGGCACTACCTTCAATTTTAGCCTGTTCAGTAGCTACTTGCTCGGTATCAAGCTGAGCATCTTGCTCTGCAATTGCAGACTCCATATAGCCTTCAGTATTCAAGCGGTCTTCCCTTAGCTGATCAGAACGGTCTTTTAGATACGCCGCACGGCCTCTTGCCATAGAGCGAGAAGCGGCCCTTTGCATGCCAGGCACTCTGCTAAAGATTGATTTACCGCGAGCAATTTTATCCATTCTCTTACCCATGGCAGTTGCTTCACCACGGCTATTCACACCAGCCGCAGCACGAAGCTGGGCGTCCTTGACTGCCTGAGAATTTGCCACTGCTCCGCCAGCACGCCTGCCAAGGTTGGATCCCATTGCAGAAATCTTTCCGCCAATATTTCCCATTGCCGAGAATGCACCCTGGAGTAGCTTTGGTACAAAGAAGAATGGTACCACAGTCAGTAATGCAGCTAATAGATGCATAAAGAAATTATTGCTAGAAGAGGTTAGAATTTTGGAGGCTAATGCGCTGCCGCCAATTAATGCGCCACAAATAGGGTAGAGCAGCAAAAGCCCTTCCAGCATTTTCTTCCATTTGTCAAAGATCGGTTTGGTGTTTGGCAGCATATAACAGACAAAGGCTACCGGCGCGACTACTACTAATATAATTACACCTGCCTGGCGTACGCCTAGTAAGACAAACATAAATGCTACGCTGACTAGAATAGTGATAAGGCCGAGCAGCAGTGGAACAATTAGTGCTGGCACCCACATCTCAGCCGTAGCAATTGCCCCACCAATTCCAGCCGCACCAACCAAGCCAGTAATAGCAGTAGTAAGAGCTGACTGCCCAGTTGATACAGCTGAGCCATTGATTTGAACATTGCTAAAGATTCCTTCTAGACCAGCACCCAAGATATTTGAAGCATCTACCAGTAGCTGACAGATAAAGTATGAAATATTTATCAATATCGCCGTCACTATTAGCTTCGGCAAGATTCGTTTAATGCCATAATTGTCTATGCCAATACCTGTTACCTGCGAGAATATTACAAATAGGAACAGTATTACGAAGAGGACATTTGCAATACCTTGGAACACTTGCCACCCCTGGAATGTACCGCTGCTAGTATTGAAGGCACTAACATTAACCTGGAGGAATGGCTCAATAATACTATCATAAATATTCTGAACTGTAGCATGTAAGAATTTAATTACTGGGCAGAGGATCCAACCAAGTGCATCGGCACCATTGAAACACTCTTTTAGATCCAAGCCACCACTACCACCTGGGTTGGTCGGATCGTCGTCTTCGCTGGTACAGGCACTAATATAACCTTCATACAGAGTTTTCCCATTCATAGAATCTAGTAGAGCATCATAGGTTGTGGTATTGACGCCAGTCCAGCCATTAGAATCATCGGTAGTATAAAGCGTGCCATTGAAATCGGCCTTTTTCTTGACCCACATATCACTGGAATTGCCATCAATAACAAAGGAAACTTTTTTGTAGCCACTTTCAGCTTTACAAGAAAAATCACCATAGTTGGCCAAATAATATTCGTTTAGTTCACGCTTTTGTAGATTTGTAAGCGTATAAGCGTTAGTTCCAAGGACATGACCCCAAGCACCAGCAGTGCCACTTGGGTTTGTCAGTTCCCACTTTGATGCAATCCCACCACCAGGAATATCTTTTGTCTCTTCTGAGACTTCATCAAATAAATAATATAACGACGACCCACCATCTGGGCTTATGATTTCAACCTGATGTCCAATAGCGTTATTCATTATATTAGAAATCATAGACGAAAGACCACTTTGAATATTTCCAATTGGGTCACCTACAGCAAAAGTAAAACTATCTTGTGAATTGAGATTCATCGAGATGAATTCTATTGATATATAGCCATTTTCACTCGTTAATATGAAGAAAGGTGCCCTATTTCCTGATAGATTTCCTGGATAAGCTTTGTCATCGGAAATTTTTCCATCCACAGCAGTAACGCAAACTTTTTCAGATACTTTTATGTCGTCCGGAAAAGCATCGGTATCTCTATTGTGGAATCTCGCAGAATAACAATGTTCTGTGGCGGAATTAGGTACTGCAGTGTAGCCTAGTTTTTGTAAAATTGGAACTTTTTTGGTGGAATCATCACTTACAGCAACCTCGCCAAGCCCCAGCCCAGCAAAGCCACCTTTTCCCAAGAATAAATCTTTACAGGTAATATTATCGCTCTGTGTATAATTGCCATCTCCGCCCAAAGTTCCATTTGGCAAGTTAACCTCTACACCATCACCGTTGAAGATACTAGTGCCAGCAGTTTTTCCATATGAAAAATCAGCAATATTAATCTCTGGCTTCAGAAATCCACTTTCATAGCAACGCTTAAGATCGCCGACCATGGCACGCTCCAAAGTCTCGCTACTAATAGCGGAAACCGGGAATATTATGCCAAAGCTAGCGATAAGCACTGCTAACATGGCAGAATAAAGACAGATTTTTTTCACCCTTTTCATTGCTCACTCCCTCCATTTGCGCTATTAGAAGTATTATCAGCAGGTTGGTTTTCTGTATTGCCAGTATCATTGCTAGTGCTATCATCGGAGTTCTTGCTAGTATTTGGAGCAACGGCATTATTCGTATTCTCAGCATTATCGGAGTCAGTTGTGTTCGTAGTATCATTATTTTCATCTGCGTTTGCCCCATTTTCTTGCTCTACATCTTGGGTTGGGTAAGTAATAGGATCTGGAGTTGCCCAAGCTTCTGGCAGATAGAAACAACCGCGCAAGACATCATTTGTAGCAATACTGATTATGTTATTTTTAATAGCAGTAGTAGTTTCATAATTATTTTCTGCTGGAATTTCCGGAATTTGTTTGAGCTGGCCAGTACACTTAGTATCAATAGTGCCATCTTTGACGCAGTTGTTTTCCTTGAAATAATTATATCTTTCCGCCATAGCCTTGAGATATTTAGTGGAAACCTCTGCATAGCGTGCCCCCGCGCTAGAACTTTCTGCAAGGTTAGCATAAGATTCATCAATGTAAGCATTAACATCGTCTATGGACTCTGCCTCTGCAACTTTATTAAGAATAGTTGGAAGCGCCGGCTCATTGAGGCTAGCAAAAGCATTTAGGAAATTAATGCCGTCCGTCTGAGCGTAGATTAACGATTCTACTCTAGGGTAAGAAACAAAATCAATGTCCACAGATTTTTCCAAGAAATCTGAGTAATACGACATGGCGGTGTCAAAGAAAGTGCCAGAATTAATCAATTGGTACTGTGGAGAATTAGCAGTAATAGGTGTGGTAGCTTTGGTATAATTTGCTTCATCCGCCTCGGTAATTTCGTTGCGTCCAAAAGAATATTCAAGTTGGTAAGTTTCCTTATCGTCATAGGAACTTGTCAAGATTTGTTCAGAATCGTCCACTCCAAACAACACATAATTAGCATATCTATTGAACGCTTGTTGATAATCCAAATTTGAAGCTATAGTTCCGCCGCCCTGCTTGTTGCCCCCACCTTTTGGCATCAGTACTACTGCCAAAATAATCACCAGCACTCCCAATATACCGCCAGCTATCACTGCAATTTTTATCAGTACGCCTTTGTTTATTGGTTTGTGCTCTTTCTTCACCGGGCCAGAAGATGGCAAGATAATATCACCATTAGGCTCTACCTTATCAAACTTATGCTTAGAAAACACCGAAGATCCTGTAGCAGATTGGTTTTTGCTATTCAGACTGTCCATCGTCCTAGAAACATTTGCTCCAGTGGATAAGTTCGCGGCGCCAAGCTGGCCCGCCATCGTAGAATTACTCGCCGCACCGTTTCCTCCTGCAGCCCCAAAAACTGGCTGCGTGCCAGCAGGTTGCCCATTTTGACCTTCTTGCCCACCAGCTGGGTTATTTCCCAGAGGGGATGTTTGTTTTGGATCCATGTATAACCGCATTATAGCATAAACATTTTGATTTAACAAGACCTTTCTGTCTTAAACCACCAAAAAGCTTCCCCATTTCTGAGGAAGCTTTTTGATTAGGCTAAGTTGTTAGCACCCGCCTGCTTGCCCACCCCTTTCCAAGCTTGTGCTTAAAGAGGCGGTCAATTAGCGTAAAGATTTGCGGCTAGCAATATAGTAACCAGCTACAGTAACGATGCTACCAGCACCAATCACACCGCCAATGATGGCAGCAGGACCAGTAGAAGGCATTGTAGAAGGTTTTTTGTCGTCAGGAGTTGGGTTTGGATTTGGGTTAGAACAACCTTCAGTTTTCTTTACCATTACAAAGGCATTATCCTGAAGAGTAGTTTTACCTACACCAACCTGGCCCCAGTTAACAAGTTTGTTAGTTCCACAAACCATGCTTTTGTCAACAACTTTGGCACGGAAGCGGATGTAAGCTTCACCGTTGGCATCATAACCACCGATATTTACACCAGTAGTGGTGATAGTATCGTCGTTATTTTTGATACCATTTGGGTTAGTGCTGTTGTAGATCTTAGTAGAACCAGCAACATATTCCATGTTGTTTGGTAGAACATCTTTTACCATCACATTGTCAACATGCTCACCAGTAGTGTTTTTGTAGTAAATCTGGTATTCTACAGTATCGCCAATATTGGCATCAACAGAATCTTTGTAAGATTTGTCAGTGTCGCCAATCTTGCGTACAGTTTTCTCTACAGTGTAAGAGTTGTTAATATAAACAGCTTTTACACGGATAGTAGTATAAGAAGCATATTGGAAACAACCAGGTATGTTACCATCTAGCTTATCATAACCAATGAGCACACCTTTGCTGGTGATAATATCATCAGAAAGTTTAGCGCCACCATTGGCAGCTTTACCAATACTGTTGTTCTCATAGTGAGCAGAACCCTCAATATAATCTAGATAGAAGGTCTCACCATTTTTACTCTTGAACACGACATCATCATACACACGAGTAGGATCAGCGTTAGAAGAGTCAATAGAACCTTGAACAGATAGGGAAGTGCCAGCAGTAGTTGGCAAAGTAAAGTGAAGGGTAGTATTCTTTGCAACGGTTTTAGTGCCGTTAGGGTTGTTGTTGTGGGCGTAAAGACGAATGATGTATTCTTTGCCGTCCTCAACGGTGATTTCGTTAGCATTCCAAGTTTGTTTGCCGTCGTTGATTCCGGTATTCTCACGAGCGCCAACGAAGTTACGCTCATCACCGCCAATCACAGGGTTGTTGGTGAAAGAGTTAAAGGTAATTTTGTTACCCATAGATGGGCTAACTTCACACTTAGTGTAGTCAGCGTTACAGTTTTTGAGGGTATAAGTTTGGCGGCCACCCTCTTTGCCGCTATTATCACCCCAAGCCAAAGCGGCTGGAGCAAGATTTACTCCCACAATCGAAGCAGCAGCCAAGACAGCGGAAGCAGATTTAATAAACTTGTTCATATAATCTCCTTTCAAAAGATTAATAAAACTATTTACTATTAATTTGATAAATTTTAATAATTATTTTTGCTAGCCGAATTTTTAATCTTCGTCTTGACCATTGTCTCGATTGTGTAATACAAACGAGTAAAATCGAATCATCTCAGATGCAAATTTTGGTAAATCCTGGCGGCTGGTAAGGCCGCCAGGAAGTAAGGTGCTTGTGTGCTAGTCGTCTACCGGCGGAGCTCCGCCCATTTCGCCATTATGGCTTCCTGTATCCCCATCGTTATTGGACGGGTGTTCCTCTATGGGCTTTGTCTCCGGCGGTGTTCCACCATCCGTATTGTCTGCCGGCGGGCCCGGGTCATATGATTCGCCAGTGCCCGGGTTTTCCGAATTGCCCGGCTGGTATTGACTATCCGGGACATTGGGTGAGGGAGAGTTTCCAAGGTCAGGTTTCTGCTCACCCGGTCCAGAATCGTCATTTTTGCCTCCACCAATCGGGGCATTGCCCCTTTCAGCAGGGTCTTCCGAAGGATTTTTAGTCTCCTTCTTTTTATCCGGCGGTGTCGGCTTCGGGTCCGGGGGGGTCGGGTTTGGCGTCGGTCCACCACCGCCTCCAGGCGTCGGTCCGGTGGTAACCTTCGTTACCCTCTGTGTCACCTTAGTTGTCTTATTGGTGACACTAGTCTTCTTCACCGAAGATTTCTTCACCGTGGAGGTGTTCTGGATTTCTCCAGGACTCCTGTCAGCTAAGTTAGCTCCGATGAAGAATGCCCTCTTGCCACCTTTTAAGTAGTAAGAGAAAGTCAACCAGTAATCAAGGTCCGGTTCATCCTCTTTGGTTTCAGTAGCCACTCTCAGGTGGTTATAATCGAAACCTACAAGATGATACCTTCTTGACACATGGTATCTTCCAGCTCCTAACTCCAGCGGCTCCATGAAGCTTATCAGTTGGCAGACCGCCATTATATGTGATTGATTCACATATAAGTGGTCCACATCCTTGATCGCCATACCAGTGTTGCCTTCTTCGTCTCTCAATCTGATCATGATGCCAGCCCCGTTACCGGTTCTGGCCGCACGATTCTCCGAGAGGTAAGTCCGAAGTCCCGGGCAGTTTTCTGCCAGGGTGCCGGATTCTCCTACCTTGAGATCCTGCATAAAATTCAGCCAGGCCTCAAAGGCTACGGGATTCTCTAACCAAGTCTGGAACAGCTCCAACTTTACCTGCTCCTGGTTGGATAAATCAACCGTGGAGCCAAAGGTCAATTTCAGCAACTTCTTAATGTCTTCTTCCGTCAACTGGTCGAAGATACAATCCAGTGCATCGTTGATTTCTTTCTTGCTGAGCCCGGCCCAGACGGCACTCTTCTGACGGTTAAAATCGTTTTCCGTCATAGAATGCCAAGAGAATGGGATCTTGTAGTTTCCATCCGGCCACTGCTCGTAGCCAAACTGCGAATTATAATCCGCAATTATCTTATTTGCAGTGCCAGTAGTTAATACCGGAAATGCGTTGTTGAAATCCTCTACATCTTCGGGTGTTACATCCTCAATGTAGGCTTCCTCAACTTCGCCGTTGGCGATAGCTTCAGGGACTATCACCATTGCGTCCCCTCCGGTTTCAACCTCGGTTTCATCATTGCCCGCTTCTGCAACTTCCGTCGCCAGCTCATCGCTGGTTGCATTTTCAGTTTCAGTCGTTTTTGCCACCTCATCGGTGGTGTGATGCTTATTGTAGTATTTGACCCCGCCCGCTACGCAGACGGCAACCAATATTATTGATAGCACCACTATTAACGCATTCTGCAATTTTGTCATAACAGGTGCCCCCTTTCTCAAATCAGGAGGACGATTCCTATGCCGATAGTTACGCACGCTGCAAGAGCGGCAATCACCGCCCAGCGAATCAGCGTACCATCAAGCAGCATTTTTTCGTCCTCATCCTCGTCCTCATCGTCATCTTCCTCGATCCTTTTGTTTTCCAAGTCGTTTTCTTTTGTACACCATTTCAGATCGAGAGCTTCACCTTCTGCTTCTGTCTCCTCAGCTTCGGCTTTCGCCTCCACCTTGGAAACTTCCGCGGCTTCTGCAATAATTTCCGCAGCTTTCTCCTCTGTCTTTGCTTCCGCTTCAACTTCGGTTTCCGGCTCTTTGGCTTCAGCTGCCTCAGCTTTTGGCTCCTTGGGCTTCTCTTCCGGCTCGGCCTTTTTTGATCCACGATTGTATTCGTTGATCAATCTTGCCTTTGCCATTCCTACTACCCATGCGGCAATGGGGAAGAGCAGCAGCCACAGCTGCCAGAATTTTGGTCCTGACTTATCCCAACCCCTGGCAATCGCAAATACAAGTGCAATCCCGTAAATCAGAATAAGCGTATTCCAGCTTGCCTCACGCTTTTTTCCTTCCTGGTTGATGGCCTGAAGGCCAATCAGCAAGATGGAAATCAGCACAAAGGTTGCCGGATACATTAAGAACCAGACTGACAATCCAAGCAACAGGGAATTGATCCCGGCAAACATCCAAATGGCTTTTTTGCCGATACCTTCCTCTCTGCCACCTTCATCAATCGCTGCAGAATTGGCATAGATGCCAGATATCAACCCAGCAATTGCGCCAACAATGAAACTAAAAATTACAGTCTTACTCATTGACTTTACCTCCTATTTTGATATCTATTTTCTGAAACTGAAATTCTATATAAAAACAGGAGGCTACCAACCTCCTGGAAAAGAGATTGGAACCTTGCTTTGCAAGGTCAGCACACACCAGATACATTTGTATCTGGGATGATTCGATTTTAATGGCCGTCTAGATGCAGGTGGTGCTTAACAACTCTCCCACATAGACTACTTACATTGTATCACACTTTGCACAAAAAGTCAATAGTATCAACATATTTTGGTTATGTATAAAACAGGGGTGATAATAAACATAAGGTGTTATTTTAGGCCAAAAATCCTTGATTTTTACTTAAAATCAAGTCTAGTATGGCATAACAGGGGTACGGATAGCCAGCAAAAGATCAGCATAAAAAAGCCCCCGCAGATTAACTGCAGGGGCCAATACCAATTGTGGCACGCCAGGGGCGTGTTTTGCGTGCTGTTTCTCTCTTTGATTTGAAATCTGGAACCACGCCCCTTTGGCTGTGCCCGAAAGGAGGTGGTTTACTTCTTGTTGCCGATAAAGAGTCTCTGCCTCAGAGCCTCTTTATCTCCGGAAAATTGCTCGATGAAGTCCTTGACCTCGTCAATTCTGACGCGGTCTCCGATTTCGCCATTCTCGATCCGGCGATAAACCTTTGTGAATGACGAGTTAAATGTTGCCCCGATCGCCTTATACTGGGCGATGGAAGCCTCGGCCTCGTCTTTATCTTCGTACTCGGTCCCGTCCAACTTGCTGGCGAAAAGCACGATATAAGGTATCATGCTTGCCTCAACGGCGGCCACTGTCTTCTTCGCCGACTTCAGTAAATCTGAATTAGCCCGGATGGCATTTTCCAGATCCTCAGAGATGAACTCCTTTATAAGGGAGTTGTCTGCAGCCATTGCCTTCTTAATCCAGGCCCTCAGATCTCCGGACAGGCCAAAGCCTCTGTCGAAGTCGTATGCCTGATTGCCCAACTGCTCATAAAAGTCCATTGATTCCATTTTTCTGTTCATATTCTCATTCTCCTCTTCTGTGTTCTTTGCAACATTTTTGCGGACAATCTTGCCCGCGGGTTCCGGCTTGTCGGCTTCTTTGTCGGTATCTGGTCCAGTAGACCCGTCGTCATCACCGCCGATGTCAGAAGCGATGCCTTTCATCGATTCGTTGATGATGGCATCAACCGCTGCCGCGGCTGCCGCTGCGTCGTCGGCCTTCTTGTCATCTGCCTTTTTAGCATCATCCGCCTTTCCAGCAGTGTCATCGGGTTTCTTTGCAGCATCAGCCTTGTCTGCGGGTGCAGGCTCGGGCTTGGGTGCCTTTGCCTTCTTGTTATCTTTCTTATCATCGGGTTCGTCTTTGCCAGCAGGTTTTGCCGCTCCAAGAGCAGTCAAAATTTTTCCATCAAGCTTCATATTGGATCCTCCTTCCAAAACAAATTTTTAAGTTACTTGCCCCAGCTAGGGCGCAATTGGTATTGTGATTACATTGTATCATACTTTGCTAGAAAAGTCAAGTATTACAATGCATTTTTAGGATTTTTCCAGATAGGAATTTAAGCAAAAACTTTTTAATTTTAAGCAAAAGTGGCTTGGACTTAAGCAAAAGAAGTATTTATTTTACCAAAAGCGGTTTAGATTTTAGTGTATGCTATAATAAGCTTATGGTAAGAAGTGACACCGCTTTACTAAAATATGTCATGCGGCATGACGACAAAAGTGATATGCTCCACAGCTCTAGTTACGCCAAGGCTCAGAACGGAGAGAGTTTTGGTGCGGCTGGTGGATCTACTTTCTCTGAGCGGCAGAATATAGAGGAAAAACGCCGCTATATCCAGGGCTATAGAAACTCCAAAATCATGAATGAATACTATGGAGTAGAGCGGGCACGCGCCACAGTCCCAAGAGCAGGCGGAGTAGCTGGACGGTCCCCAAATGCGGGCGGCTCAGACAACCCAATGGATGTAGCTATGAGTAGGGCAAAATTCAGCGCCAGTGGTGGTAGAGGAATGCCAGCAACTGCTGGTATGGGAGGTCAGGCCCCAAACAGAGGTCCCGTGCTCAATAACGCCAGAGCGCCACAAATCCCTACCCGTAGAGCCGGCATCTAGCTAGCCCCATAGATTAGCCAGCAATCTCTCTTGACCAAAAGTGTAAAATATATTTTGAAATCAAGGATTTTTATGCTATAATCTATCTTACGGGGGAGTTATTTGCGATGGCGGGTGTAGCTCAGTTGGTTAGAGCGTCTGATTGTGGTCCAGAAGGTCGCTGGTTCGAAACCAGTCACCCGCCCCATAAAGCAAGCAACAAAGCAAGCGAGTATCGTACAACGGCTAGTATACAAGTTTTCCAAACTTGGGATGAGGTTTCGACTACCTCTACTCGCACCAACAGCACTCTTAGATGGGTGTTTTTTTGTTGATAAAATAAGGATTAGCGTATTTACAGACGAGCCTTTATCACGTAAAATAATTTACGTATAACACAGAATCAGAAAAGGTATGAGTCAAAAATTTAATGTAATTGATTTATTTGCCGGTGTGGGCGGATTGAGCTTTGGATTTGAAGAAATGAAGGAGTTCAATATCGTAGCTGCCAATGAAATTTTGCCAGATATTGCTAAATCTTACGAGCTAAATCATCCAAAGACTAAGATGCTAACTTGCGATATTGCAGACATAACAGAGGACATGCTAAAAGCAGCAACTGGCGGCCAAAAAATAGACTTGGTGGTGGGTGGCCCGCCATGCCAATCTTACTCTACCCTAGGCAAAAGGCAAATGGACGAGCGCGCCAATATGTTTGTTCAGTATAAGAGAATTCTAGAGATGCTTCGGCCACGCGCCTTTGTCTTTGAAAATGTTTCCGGTCTCTTGAGCATGCAGGGTGGGAAGCTTTTTCCCAAGATTAGAAATGAGTTTGAAGAACTTGGCTACACCCTAAAATACCAGTTACTAAATGCCGCAGATTACGGTGTCCCCCAAGAGCGCAAGCGTATTGTCCTAGTTGGTTTTATGGGGGAAAACACCTTTGAATATCCCAAGAAAACACATGGTAGCGGCGCCGGATTAAAACCTTATGTTACTCTAGAAGATGCTATCGGCGATTTGCCCAAAATAAAAAGTGGGGAGTCAAACAATAATTACGCCAAAGACCCAGACAATAGTTTTCTCAAATTTGTAAGGAGAAATGGAAAAACGATATTAACCGAGCATTCTGCCCCCAAAAATAACCAGCGCCTAATTGCATTAATGGAAGCACTTGGCGACGGCCAAGACAAAAATGATTTGCCAGAGGAGCTGAGGCCAACCAGTGGCTATGGCAACACTTACGCTAAATTATGGTGGAAGCGGCCGGCAACTACCATCACTAGGAATTTTTCTTGCCCATCATCTTCTAGGTGTATCCATCCTAGAGATTCCAGAGCGTTGAGCAATCGTGAGGGTGCAAGATTGCAAAGTTTCCCAGATGATTACAAATTTTATGGTTCTCAGACCAGCATAAAACTAGGCATAGGCAATGCGGTGCCGTGCTTGCTTTCTAGGGCTATTGCAAAACAGATGCTAAAAGCATTGCAAGAGAGTATCAAGTTGTAGTAGAATTATGATACTAATTCATAAGGAGATAAATGGTTTCCGGTAGAAACAGATCAAGCGGGTGGAAACATGCAAAATTATCTGGTCACAAGAATGAAGACCTTGTTTGTGATTTGCTAAAAACCGATAAAGCCGCCCAAAACAGATTGAAAAAGATAGCAAAGATAGAGGATGCCGATTTTGTAGATTGCGACTCCGGCGGATTGCACGAAAAACATATTTTGAGCGCACTAGGCGGCAAAACGGCAAATAAAGCAGATATAACTGCAAAATTTACCAATGGTAAGAAAATAGGTATTTCCCTAAAAAAGAGCCTAAGAGGCCAGGCTTATCTTATTAAACCAGAAACTTTCATCAAGGGTATAGAGACGCAGTATAACACCACAATTCCAGAAAATGTCAAAAAAGCAATATTATTGTTCTGGGGTCCTGTACCTAATATTGCTGATATCACCAGCAAGTACAGCGTAAATCCAAAAAATACAGCTCTTGAGTTGCACAAGAAAAGTCTTACGGCTGACACTCTAAAAAGATACGATGAGTCTCTGTATAACGCCTTGATAGCTTGGTTCAAAGAGAATATCTATACCATCACGGATTTTTGCCTCTCAAAAGGACTTGCTCTTTGTCCAGACGATAGCGCTACGGTTATCTGGTACAAGAATATGCTCGGCGAAAATGATATTGACGACATGTATAATATCAGCGATTTGTGTGAGAAAGCAGAAGCGCGCAAGGATATGATCACCTATAGTACTAGAAATGGCGGAACAACAATAACACTGCCATTTGGCTTTGTAGAATGGCATCAGGGATGCATGCAGTTTCATCATAAGCATGAAAGCATAGCAAAACTATAGCCCTAGCAACTGTCTATTACTGGAAAAACGCCAGATAGATCAGCGCGCCTACCCCAGCACCTAGCAATATCGTCAAAATCACTGCAATAATTAGCCCGTAACTTCTGACTTTTTCCTCTTTTGGCGCAATGATAATAGTTTCTTTGGTGTGGGTAATGCGCCTTGGCTCGGCCTCAGGAGCGGCTGGGTGGGTTCTCTCTGGCTCTTTGTGCTCCGGTTTTTGAGCTTTTTCACGGTAAATATTCTTGAGTACGGAATGGCGTGGTCGCTCTGCGGCGATCTCAGAAAATTCTTTAGTAGCCGCGGCGGCGCTAGTAGCTGCTCCGGCTCCAGAAAGTGGGCGTTTTTCTACGCTAACAGAGGTAAGAAACGGAGATTTACCATCAATTGTGTATGGCCCTTTGTAGCGATTTGGCCTTGGCGTGGAAACGCCACTCTCTCTGCGGCTATCTGTATCAGCGTCACCTGCTTCAAACAGAGGCTTAGGCTCTGCTACAAAATCTTCTGTTTCTTCCATTTCTCTAATTGCATCACCTACGGTCTTGTTCCCGTTCAAGATTTCGTCAGAGAGGCTGTCCATATCATCTAGCGCCTCAATTTCTTCGGCAAAGTCACTAGCCTCTTTGGAGAGATTATCAGATAGCGATGGCGTGTTGTCTTCCTCTGGATCATCGGCAAAACCAGCCAAAGCTACCGCTAGGTCAGCATCGCTCATTAGGGGTGGAGTATCATCCAAGAAATCTGCAGTAGCATCAATCAATGGTTGTCTTGAGGAAACTGGCTTTGGAACCTTGCGTGGCTCTCTAGCCGGAGCAGAAGGCAAATTTACCGCGCCAGAGCGTGTAATCTTTACTGGGCGCTTTCTGCGGCCACTCATAGGGGCGGCGGTAGCGATTTCTGGCATAGCGCCATCGGCGGTAGTGATAATCGTGGTCCTCTGTACTACTCTGGCAGGTGTCTCCATCTGTGGCATATTACTGCGCGCTGTACTAATTGGCACCGGGCGTTTTCTAGGAACTTTAGATCTTGGCGGCCTAACCACCGCAGGTCTAACAGGGGTGTCCGCCTTAGCCTCCACTACCTTACGAGTATCAACCTGTCCTTCAGATTGCATGCTGGAGCTTCTCTGAGGCATCTGGGGGCGTCCTGGTACAAAATCCATAAATCTGCCCCTACTAACCACAACCGGCTTCTCTGCGGCCTCTGGTGGCTTTTTAGCGGCATTTACTGAAGATGTAGCGCTCTTTGTGCTAGTTTTCTTTGCCACCTTTGCAGAAACCCCTGCCGGTTTTTTTGCCCGTGAAAAACCATCTGTAGTTTTTACGGGGGTTTTCTTAGGCGTGGTAGCTTTCTCTGTCATATTTACAATTTTATTTTCTTAGCGAGTTCTATTATATCAATAAACTGGTCAGCAATCAATGAGGCTCCCCCAATCAATAGTCCATCTATCCCTGGAATAGTGAGATAAGCCCCCGCATTGGACGGATTTACGCTTCCTCCATAGAGTAGAGGCATTTTTTCGGCGATTTCTTTGCCGTAAGTGTCGCTCAGATGCTCTCTGATGATTTTAACGCTCTCAGCAATATCATCTGGAACAGCCGGGTGCGCACCCTTTACCCCAGAGATAGCCCAAACTGGCTCGTAGGCAATAATTACTTTGTCTAGATCTTCTCTAGAAACATCTGCTAGACCAGAGATCAGCTGGTCTCTCAAAACATCTTTGGTTTCTCCAAAAGACCTCTGGGATTCGGTCTCGCCAATACAAAGAATAGGGGTGATATTGTTGCGGATACAGGCTGCCACCTTTTCTCTGATCATGTTATCAGTTTCATTAAAAACATGGCGCCGCTCTGAATGTCCTACAATGATGTAATTCACCAACCCGCGTAGCTGCGTAACAGAGGTCTCGCCAGTGTATGCCCCGTAATCTTTGGCGTTACAGTTTTGTGCCGCCAGTTTTAGCTTTTTGCGGTCAATCTGCAAAGAAAGTGGCTGCAAAGCGATGCTAGATGGCGCAATCACAATCTGTAAGCCCCTTGCTGGCTTAATGCGCTTTAGAAGTTTATGAAGATAGATAGACGATTCACCAATGGTAAAATTCATCTTCCAGTTGCCCACGATATAAGTTCTCATAATGGTATTATAGCACAAGCCTAGCAAAACCAACAGGAAAAAAGCCCTCTTTACATTTTATGCTTTTTATGTTAAAATTTACACCAGTAAGCGTTGGAGTTGTGCCCAACACTTATGTAGGTTTTTCTCTGCAAATACCATGACAAAAAGGAGGGGTGATGTTAATGACCAGAGAGAATTTTATCTCAATTTGCCGCGAGCTTATCGCGTGTAACTGCAAGTTGGCCAAGTACTTCGGCGAAGAGTCTCAGGAGGCAGAGTCACTTTATCAGGAGAATGACTACTTAAAATATGTCATTTCTGCTCTGGAAAAAGAGGACTTCGTCTTTGACGACACGGAAGAGCCGTGTGCTGGAGGTTTCTTCTTGGATGACGGCGATTTTGACGACGATTTTGATGAAGACTACGATGATAGTGAATACTATCTCGGCAAAGAAGAACATCATCACGGCCACCCGCTGGTGGCTTACTGCTCTTGTGATTGTTTATCACCTTATAGTGATGACGCAGGCGCAGTCGAAATTATTGCCTAAAAGGCAAATCTTTTACGATGGCACAATGCACTTTGGAAGGCACCGCAAACGCGGTGCTTTTCTCTTGACATCCCCTCAAAACATGGGTAGAATCGGAATAAATAAGTGGAGCGAAAATATGAAAAAAACAGTTTTAGCATTTGATATCGACCAAACCCTTAATATTGCCAAGACCCCAATCACCGAAGAAATCGCCGATCTTTTGATCGCCTGTCTAGACCATTACGAAATCTGTCCTATCTCTGGGCAGAAATTTGACCAATTCCTCATCCAGATTGTCAATCCTATGCTAGAGCGCGGCGTCAAGCCTACTCAGTTGGAGCATTTGCACCTCTTTGTCGCTCAGGGGACGCAATATTATCGCTACAATAATACCACCACCAAAAAATACGGTGGCGGCCCAATTTCTATAGAGGTATCTAAGGATCACCCTTTTGCCAAATATGATGAATCCAAATGGGAACAGGTTTACAGCTTCCCGCTAACAGATGAACAGGTCAAAAACATCACTTTTGCCATTGAAACTGCCGCCAAAGAGCTTGGCTTCTGGGAAGAGGACAAATTGCAAAAAGGAGACGAAATCATTGAAAACCGTCTCTCTCAGGTGACCTTTTCCGCTCTTGGCCAGAAAGCTGGCACTGAGGAGAAATACGCCTGGGATCCAGATTGCAAGAAACGCAATCAGATTGTCAAGCGTGCCAAAGAACTCGCCCCAGAGTTTGATTACGAAGTAGGTGGTACCACCTCTATTAACGCTATCACCCCAGGTATGAACAAGCAGTTTGGCATGAACAAGCTGCTAAAAGAGCTAGGCGTCAAAAAATCCGATATTCTCTATTTTGGCGATATGACGCAGCCTGGTGGCAACGATTACCCGGTAGTACAGATGGGTATAGATACCATCACCGTCAGAAGCCACGAAGACACTGCCTTTGCCTTGCGTGGGATTTTGGGCGTCTCTGACTAGCCCCAGATAGGATTTAGCCCCAAAACCATGAAAAAGCCCCGGGATTTATCCCAGGGCTTTAGGTTAGAGGTTAAATATTTTTGGCATCTGAGGCCTTTTGGCCTTTCTTTTTATCTCGTCGTCCAGTCGCCGCTGTATGTCAGGCCTGTAAATCACCTGACCCTGCGTATTATAGAAGAAGTAGTTTCCCCTGTGACTCAGGGTTATAACTGGGTTTTTGTGGGTTTCTACCCACTCTTCTACTTCTGCTTCTGTCGGGCGATGTCCGGCGTTCTCCATGATAGCCTCAGCCTCTTTGTGGCTCTTGGCTGTCACTGCTATTGATAACGCCACAGATAGAAACAACATCCCCACAAATAGAAGGATGATAAATTTTACATCCTTTGAATAGCTGCATTGTTCGTAATTTTCTGTCATTTTTTCACCCCCTATGAAAAATATGATGTGATGTCTTTTAAGTTACATAGACCTCTAAACCTATCTTTTGATTATATCACACTTGCAATATAAAGTCAATGCTTATTTTACTCTTGGCTTAGAGCAGCCTAAAAAACGCCAAATTCATGCTATAATATCCCTATGATGAAATTATCAGAGGAATTAGTGTGGCGCGGATTTCAGGCCGAGACCACCATCAAAGATATTAGTTTTCTAGATGAGTCTACTCACAAGTTTTACCTTGGTGCAGATCCATCAGCTGATTCTCTAACTATTGGCAACCTGGCTGCTCTGATGATGTGCGCCTGTTTTGCCAGGCACGGATACACTCCGTATCTGTTGGCTGGCGGCGCTACTGGCCAAATCGGCGATCCTAAAGATACCGGAGAGCGCGAACTGAAGCCTATAGCAGAGGTAGAGCACAACAAGCAGTGTATCGCGGCTCAGATGAAAAATGTCCTAAAAAACGCCGTTAAAATAGCCCAAGAAGACCCAAATTCCGGTAGCTCTACAGATATAGACAATATAGAAATGCTAGACAATTTAGACTGGTTCAAAGACATCAAATACCTAGATTTTCTCCGTACCATTGGCAAATCTTTCTCCATGACACAGCTAATGGATCGCAAATTTATCCAATCCAGGATGGGCGAGGGCGGCTCTGGCATCTCTTATGCAGAGTTTTCCTACACCCTAATACAGGGTTACGATTTTTGGCATCTCTACAAAGAATATGGCATTGATTTGCAACTCTGTGGCGCAGACCAGTATGGCAATGCTTCCACCGGTATTTCTCTGATACGCAAGCTAGAAAATGGCGAAGCTCATGTTTGGTCCACACCTCTAGTTATCGACCCTGCCTCTGGTCGCAAATTTGGCAAGAGTGAGGGTAATGCTGTTTGGCTGGCCAGCACCCCTGTAGAATACGATGGCCACATTTCAGAAAACTACACCCCAGTATTTGATTTTTACCAGTTTTGGCTAAATCAGCCAGACGACTCCGTAGAGTATCTCATGAAAATCTACACCGTCTATAGCAAAGACGAAGTAGAAGACATCTTGAGAAAACACGCCGAGCATCCAGAGGAGCATATCGCTCAAAAAGCCTTGGCTAGAGGCGTAACAGAGATAATTCATGGCAGGGAGGCCACCGAGGCGGTAATTGATTTGTCAGAAAAGCTGTTCGCAAAAGACGCTTCTTTCTCTGACGAAGACATCAGAAAAGCCGCTCTCATTCTCCCAGTCAAGCCTCTAGGCGCCAATTTGACGGACGATTTGGTTACTACCGGGCTTTGCTCTAGCAAATCAGAGGCCAGACAGATGATCACCGCTGGGGCCATCTCTGTTAACGGTCAGAAATTCACTGACCCTACCACTGTTCTTAGTGCCCCAGCCATTTTAAAGCGTGGCAAAAACAAGTTTGCTGTAGTAGAATAAAATTAAAGCTTTTTTCATTTAATTTTTATATGCTATAATAGAGAGAAGTTTATGCATTTACCAAAAAAGAGCAAAAAATCCGATAAATCTATCAAAACCGCCAAGGCTCCAAAGCGTAGTCTTTTGAAGCGCTCCAGAAACAAGAGCATGGATACTTATTCTAGCTTGGTGTATCGTAGCAAGGTCAAAAAAGACAAGCAAGCCAGAAAAAGAGCCGAAGATTTGGCTTCTCTGCCAAAGCAGCCAGTCAAGCGCTTTTTCATGCATTTTCACCCTAAGAGGGTATTTCACTACTGGTTCTCCAAGCGTGGTCTCAAGACTTTTCTCAAGATTGTCGCTGCCACTGCACTAGTTATTATTATTGCCATTGGTGGCCTCTTCCTCTATTACAAGAAAGATTTAGACGCCATTCAGCTAGACGAGCTCAAAGTTTCAGAGACTATCAATACTTATCTAGACAGAAATGGAGAAGTCCTCTGGGAAGATAAGGGTGATGGTGATTACCGCCTAGTAGTAGATGGTAACGAAATCTCCACTTATATGCGCCAAGCCACCGTGGCTATTGAGGACCGCAACTTTTACAATCACAACGGTGTAGATTTCTGGTCACTAATCAGGGCAGCATTTTCTACTCTTACTGGCAAGAGTGTCCAGGGTGGTTCTACACTCACTCAGCAGCTTATCAAGCAGGTTTATTTCTCTGACGAGGCTAAAGACCGCGGTCTTTCTGGCATCCCACGCAAGATCAAGGAAGCTATCTTGGCTCTAGAAGTAGAGAAGATGTACGATAAAGAGCAAATTATTACCATGTACCTCAACGAGTCGCCTTATGGTGGCCGTAGAAACGGTGTAGAGTCTGGCGCACAGACCTACTTTGGCAAGAGCGCCAAAGATCTCAATCTAGCAGAATCTGCACTCCTTGCCGCCATCCCAAACAACCCAGCAGTGCTCAATCCATATAACGAATACGGTCACGAAGCCTTAATTTGGCGTCAGCAATACACCTTGGATGTTATGGCCGAGCTAGGCTATATCACCCAGGAAGAGGCTGATGAGGCCAAAAAAGTCAACATTCTAGATACTATCAAGCCAGAGACTAATCAGTACGACAATATCAAGGCTCCACACTTTGTTTTGGAAGTCAAAGATATGCTAGAAGACAAATACGGTGTCAAGACTATGCGTGCTGGTGGCTTCACCATCAAGACCACCTTAGATTATCGCGCTCAGCAAATGGCCGAGCAAGCCGTAGCCAATGGTGCTGCCCTGATGTACGCCAATGGTAGCGACAATATCGCGCTGGCATCTGTAGATGTAGAGACCGCCCAGGTCATTGCTATGGTTGGTTCGGCAGACTGGAAGATTGCTGGCTATGGCGAAGTCAACGCCGCCACTTCTCAGCTAGAGCCGGGTTCCTCTATCAAGCCGATTGTTGACTATGGCCCACTATTTATGCAGCGTGCAGGTGTTAATTACGGCCCGGGTAGCATTCTGAAAGACGAAAACATCGATTCTATCTATTGTGCTGGCTACACCGGTACTTGTGCACTTAGAAATTACACTGGCACTTGGTATGGTAATGTTACTATCCGCCGGGCCCTAGCAGGCTCCCTTAACATCCCAGCCGTCAAAGCTCTATATATTAGCGGCGTAGAAAACGGCATAGATATTGCCCAAAAATTAGGTGACAAATCTTACTGTGCATCCGATAGCTTCTCTGGTGGCTTGTCCGTAGCCATTGGTTCTGGTTGTACTGTCACTCCAGTAGAACACGCCAATGCCTATGCCTCCATTGCTCGTGGCGGCGTATACAAAGAACTATCCTATATCCTAGAGCTCAAAAATTCCACTGGTGATGTCATAGAAAGCTGGTCCGATAATTCCGGAGAACGCGTCTATGATGATCAAGTAGCTTATATGCTCTCCAGTATTCTCTCTGATGCTAGTGCTCGTTCCATCACCTTTGGCTCACAAGGTTCATCCTTTGGCTTTGTAGTTCCGAATGTTTGGACCGCTACCAAGACTGGTACTTCTACTACTTCCAACGCTTCTGTAGCTAAGGATTCCTGGATGGTGGATTATTCACCAGTTATTGCTACGGCTGTATGGAATGGCAATCACGATGGTTCTGGCCTTCGCGATAGCTCCAATACGGTAGTTCGCAGAGTAATTGCCGACTATGTTGAGCCAGTGCATACGCAGCTTTACGCTAGTGAAGGCAAATGGACTGCCAACCAATCCATCCCACAGCCAGCTGGTATCCAGAGGCTGACAGTCAACGGTCAGACCGATATTTGGCCTAGCTGGTACAATTCCAAGACCTCAGGTGTTTCCACAGAAACTTTAGTCTTTAACAAATATACTCACAGCCTAGCTTCAGATTGTACTCCAGAATCACAAAAGATTTCCATAGAGGTCACCAAGACCATTGATCCACTCACTAATAAAGCTGTCTATAGCGTACCAGATCCATACAACAAAGACGCTAAGGATGATTGTTCCTACAAAGGCCCAAGTGTTAGTGTTTACAAATCTTCAGACAAAGACGGTTCAGTAATACGGGCGGTAGTAACTAAAGGTACCGCCGCGCTATCCACCTTCTCCCTGATTGTAGACGGAAAGACTGAGCAGACTGGTAGTATTTCTGGTACCACCATCACCTTTGATTACGAGCCAACCGGCAAAGAAAAAACCATTAAGGTGGTAATCACCGACGCTAATGGTTACGAAGTCTCAGATACACTCTAAATTGGCACGCCCGATAGGAGTCGAACCTACGACACCCAGCTCCGGAAGCTGGTGCTCTATCCACTGAGCTACGGGCGCACACGAATATAATATACCAGTTTTTTGGCATAAATACCAGAATGTAATAAAAACTCTTGACAAAAGCATAAGCTTGATGTACTATCAGGGTATAAAGGTTAAAATAAAGAGTTAAAACAAAAGGGAATTAAACATACATGTTGTTGAGCATGTATGTCGGTTCTCGGCGGGAAACAAACAATGCTAAAACAAGCTCCCATTTCTCACTGCAAGCCTATTCTTCTCATTGGCTCTATTTTGCTTCTGGGGGGAGGTGGTAGCCTTCTTAGCAACCTCTCTACTTCTGCTATATCTTCTGTCTCTGGCGATGTTGATATTTATACCGAGGTTGCCCCAGCCATTGCTATGACTATCACCGGTAACGCCGACACCGATCCAGGTTGTGGCGTTGCTAATCGCTATGCTGATGCTCTAGATAGCGATAATAAGAAAGTGGATACTTTTGACGGCACCGAAGGTGGAGATAATGAAGTAAACACTAATACTTCTTGCTCCAAGGCCATTATTCCACCAAGCTCTTTTGATACCACTTCTTCTGTAGTCACCGTCTATACTAATAACGCCAATGGCTACAAACTCACTGTCCGCGCCACTTCTTCTACCGATATCGCCTTTGGTGACAACGATTCTATCGCTGCCGGAGTTTTGGAATCAGAAACTGGCGGGCAAGGTATTTGGTCTTACAAGACCGATTCTGACATTCTTGACTGGACCGCTATGACTACCACCGACCACATCATCAGGACAAGGCTTACTAAAACTACTGACGGGGAAGCTACTAATGTGACTTATGGAATTTCTACCAGGCCAAATCAAGCTGCTGGTGTTTACCAAACCAAGTTGACTTATACGGCCACCACCATAGATGGGTCGGAGGATCCAGATGATCCAATTCATAATTATTCTTTGTCGTACAATTTGAACGGCGGCACTGGCACAATCAGTGATCAGACTCACGATTCTGTTAGTAGTACTTGGACTACCAATGTTAGCTATACTTCGCCATCCAAGACGGGTTATAATTTCAAGGGTTGGACCACTGTTGAAGGTAGCAGCACTGCAGAATATCAACCTGGTAACAGTATCACTATCTCAGCGGCAAATCCAACTGTTACACTCTATGCCGTCTGGGCACAGGCCTATACTTACGCTGTTACTGTCAACTGCGGCGGTGGTAGCGGTTGTGACTCTGGTTTTGGACCAATTAGCACCGAAAACTCCAGCTATAGTTACAACCACACTTTGTCTTCTGGCACACCAGCTAAGACCGGCTATACTTTCATCGGCTACAGATCTAGCATAGACTCCTTGCTCTATAGTCCTGGAGATACAATTAGTCTTACTCCCGCCAATCGCACCGCTACTCTTACTGCCGAATGGGCAGAGAATCATAGCTACAGTATTGAATACAATATGAATGGCGGCAGTGGCACCATCGCTACTCAGAGCAATACCACCACGGCCACTTCTTGGACTACCACTCTTAGTGGCACCAGTCCTAGCCGCTCTGGATATAATTTCAAGGGTTGGTCCACTAGCAGTACTGCCACTACGGCAACATATCAACCAAGTGGCAGCATTACTGTGACTGCTTCCCAGCCAAATGTTGTCCTCTATGCGGTCTGGGCAGAGACCTATACTTATGCTATCACCGTAAATTGTAATGGCGGCAGCAATTGTGATTCCGGCTATGGGCCAGTCGTTACAGAAAATTCCAGTTATTCTCATACTCACACCCTATCTTCTACCGAACCAACCAAATCTGGCTATGTCTTTAATGGATATCAATCCAGCGTAGGCAGTACCACCTATTTGCAGGGACAAAGCGTTACACTTAGTTCATCCATGAGACAGGTAACTTTGACTGCGCAGTGGGTAAAAACTTATACTTACTCTGTTTCCTATAATTGTCAAAGTGGTACCGGATGTCCATCCAACACAAATACAACCATAACTAATACTAGCTATTCTTATACTATTCCGTCTACTACACCAACCAGAGACGGTTACAATTTCATAAAATATAATACTCAGTCTAATGGTGGCGGCACTGATTATTCGCCTGGCGGCACTATCAATTTGACTTCATCTAGTCCGTCAATTACGCTCTATGCGCAATGGGAAGAAAAAGCTAATGACTTTTGGTCAATTACTACAATGCAAGAAATGACTACTGCTATCTGTAACACCGTATATACTCCATCTAGTACAACCAGTGCTAGCGCTATCAAAACCACCAAAGCATCCTACACCGCTACTAGCAATGGTGCTGACCAAGTCCCAAGCAGATCACTTAGAGATACTAGGGATGGCAAATACTATACCGTCAAGAAACTAGCTGATGGTAACTGCTGGATGACCGACAATCTAAAACTCACACTTTCAGACGGCGTGCCAGTAGAAATTGCTAATAATACTACCGGTGCTTCGGCCGGTACATGGACACCGACGGCTACAACTGGTTCTGGCGGATATAACCAGGCAATTAATAGAAATACTGTGTTTGATAATTCTACTACTCATCAATGGTATTATAGTTGGTGGGCAGCTACCGCTGGGTCGGATATCCAAACTGGCGGTGCTCAAGCTCAAAACTCTATTTGTCCAGTAGGATGGAAGCTTCCAAGAAGCTATGCTAATTCGTCGGCAAAATCTTTCGGTGGGCTATTTGAAGCATACGGAATGAGTATTACTTACAATTCATCAGCGACTTATCCATATGTAATAAATGAAGTTAATGTCAGTGCGTTAGAGAGTCAAGTCATCGGGCTAGGTAGATATGGCCTATATACTGGTAGTTTCCAACATAACGGCGTTAGCGGTACTTACTATAATGGCGATGCGGCAGCAGGTTCCAACAATGGCAGCACTGGCGGCTATACCAATTATAGTGATAGTGGTAGCAGCGTCAGTGCTGGCGGCAACAGAAGTATCGGTAGAAATATCCGTTGCGTAATGGGCAGTAGGTAAACTTTACTATTCTTTAATTCCATCGTGTGTTATAATTTCCTTAAAGATAACTTAAAGGAGTTCTCTATGGCAGAAGAAAATGCTAAGAAAACCAATTCTAAAAAGACCGATAAAAAAGTAAACAAGGGCCTAATCGCTGGTATCATCGCAGCTGTAGTAGCCGTAATCGCTATCGTGGTCACTGTTATTCTTATCAACGCGGCACCAAAAGTTGTTGGCAAATACAACCTTGTAGCATTTGTTGACTCTGACGGCAACGAAAGTACCTCTATGGTAGATTTCATCAAGGCCTTTGGTGGCAATTACACTATCGAATTCAAAAATGACAGGACTGGCGTTTTAGAAGTCTCCGTTGATAGCTCTTTGTTCTCATCTGATGACAGTACAAGCAGCAGCGACAGCTCCAACAACTCTGTCAAATTCACCTATACCGACAAAAAGGTCAAATTTGATAAAGATGGACAAACTGAAGAAGCTGACTACGAATACAAAGATGGCACTGTCAAGCTAAACTATGATGGCCAAGGCATGAAATTCGAAAAAGAAAAGAAATAGTCTAGTCACTAGATAATACACTAGTTAAATCTGGAAAAATCGGAGTTAAAGCTCCGATTTTTCTAGGTTTGATATTTTTGTAGGTGCAAAGTAGATTGCGGTATAATAATATTATGAACGAATTTGTAAAACAAAGCATTGATGCCCGAAAGTCTGCAATCTTTAACGCATACGAGGTAGGGTCGGCAGAAAAGAAAAAGGTAGATACACTATTTGAAAAGATTGAGGAACTAGGCAAAAACTGTCAGGAAGTAGGCGAATTTGAAACAGAATTTGCAAAAAGCCCGTTCAATCAAGAATACCTAGATCTTTTCACAGAAATTGCCACAAGTTCACCAGCAAAAGGTCTTGCAGCTTCTGGCGGTTCTGCCGGAGTTCCTGCGGATGTTTCCACCGATATTGTCGCTGGCGCTGCAACCGGACTTGCCGAGAATGTCGCCACAGGATTAAAACAATCCGTAGTGCCAACTAGGGCAGCGGTTCACCAAAAAGCCTATGACGCTGCGCGAGATGTGCCAGTGCTTGGTGAAGCCATCAATATCAAAGAAAAAGTTGGCTACGCCGCTCATCTTGGAAAATTATTTAAAAAACGAGGAAAGTAGCATGCTATTTTTAATCATTAGTGTTATCACTATATCAATAATTGGTACTTTGGCCCATTTCCTTTATGATTTAACTAACCACAACAAGTTTATTGGAATTTTTGCAGCTGTCAACGAAAGCACTTGGGAACACATCAAAATTGCTTTGACGCCAACTCTATTATGGGGGTTAATTGACGGATTTATTTATGGAGAAAATCCCAATTACTTTTTTGCCAAAACTCTTAGTCTAATTACCATTATAATTTTGATGCCACTACTATTTTACGGCCACAAACTGGTGGCAAGGAAAGATTATTTTGTTTTTGACATCATTAGTTTCTATATCGTAATCATCGCCAGCCAAGCAGTTTTTTACTGGCTATTGCAGCTTAATTCGATGGGATTTATTGTACATTATTTATCCTGTGTGGGCCTGTTTGTGGTATTTGGTGGCTATATGGTACTGACGCTTCTTCCGCTAAAAAATTTCATGTTCAAAGATCCACTTACCAACAAATACGGATATCGGGCCCATTCTGAGAAATACAGCATCGTCAAAAAGAAAAAGTAGCGCTCATCACAAGACTATAATAAGTACAAGACTATAATAAGAGTTTGCATAAAAGTTCTTACTAGCGGAAAAGTTTTAGCTTGCTAAAATCAACCGCTTCTACTGCTTTGCGCAGCTCCGCTTCAGAGCCGTAAGCAGTCTGATTCCCAGGGCTATCGGATAGCATATGTTGCGCGTATGGGAAGGATACTACACGATCTAGCCTTACGGTAAATTTAGCTCTCATAGTTTTAGCTTCTGCCACCCGCACGACACTTAGCGGAATGTCTAATGCACGGCTCATTTCCTCTGGGAAAAATGTTAGCGAGAAAAGATCCCCATCTTCTTCACCGGCTAGTCGCCCGTATGCTATAGATGTGTTACCCTCAATCCAAAGTCGCTGGTTGAGCTTACGCATCTTCGCTTTTTCCAAGTTTGCTTCGCATTTTACATATTTTTTGCCATCTAGACTTGTCATATCGCAAACAAAATCACCTTCGCAAGTAGTGGTCATTACGGCGGCTTTTGCATCAGGAGATTTTAGACCGTTTCTCTCGTCGTAGCTGATGGTGTCGCTGATATAGTCCATCATCACCCAGGAGAGTAGGCCGGTCTTAGCGTTCTCGGCCATCAGGTAGAATTCCGCTCTGGCACCCCAAAATACGCTGGTGTGGATCCGAAACATAGAAACAATGCCGTAATATTTGGCGGCATCTCCTTCAAAAACACTAGATTTAGTCGGAACAAAGCCATCTGGCAAAAACTTTTGGATTTCTTCTGGCTTCAAAAGTTCGTAGAACAGGAACGAGCAATATGGCTCCACCACAAAAGGCATTTTATCAGCTTTTTTGGTGGCCTTTTTTACAATTTTGCGTTGCCACGAAACTGGCAAACGCCTGAGTTTGGTCTGCATATAATGTGCGCGGCCAACCTCCATTGGGTTCACCATTTTTTCTACATTTTTGGCGTAATTTAGTATGTCCATATTGTTTTTATTATAACATAAACGGCTCCTCTCAAGTTCGGATTTAGGCAAGTTATTATGGTATAATTATTGTATGGAAAATAGCTCACCCAAGAAAAAAGATGAAAAAGTAAACACTTTAATTGACGACGCAAAAGATGCGGCGGATAAAGGTGATAATACACAAATTCAACTTAGTAATAACTTAATCTCAATTACGCTTGCTTTTGTGGCATTACTCGCAACGGCAATTAGCACAAGTAGTGTGCTGCCAACAATTGATTTCTCGCAAAAGATTTTAATCATGATTGCAATTGTGATATTTTGCATTTCGATTTTTGTAGGGCTGACAAATTTTTATCTAAACATGAGGCATCATCAAAAGACTGCCAAAATAGATAGAAAAAAGGCGCAAAAAGCTAAAACGGTTAAAAGCACAGAAAAACTAGATAATGTTGAGAGAACAGAAGTAGCCGTTACTGTGCCAAGCTCAGTAAAACGCAATAATGCCTTGATCTTGACTCAAGTAGTTTTGCTGATGATAGGTTTAGTATTCTGTGTAGTGTTTATTGGAACAATTCTATTTGGAACGAGCAATAAGATATAAGGCTTAGTTCGCATTGCCTGTTCAATATGTTCTATAATAGCATTAATTAACCCGGTGATATAATATGAGCAGTAACAGTTAAAAGCTTTAAAATTAAATATAATTGAAATAAAGGAAATGAATAAATGTACAAAAAAGAATTCATGGAGATTGCAATAAGCGAAGCAAGAGAGGGGATTTTTAACAATGATGGTGGGCCTTTTGGGGCAGTAATAGTAAAAAATGGCGAAGTTATTGCATCGGGACATAACCGAGTACTTTCTTCTAATGATTCAACTTGTCATGGCGAGATTGATGCAATACGAAAAGCAGAAAGTAAACTTAAAACTTATGATCTTTCGGATTGCGAGCTTTACACTACAGGCGAACCTTGTCCGATGTGTCTTGCGGCAATTTTATGGGCAAATATCAAAAAAGTATATTATGGATGTAGACTAAGTGATAATGAAAAAATCGGATTTCGTGATGCAAAGTTTGACAAAATAATGGGTGGAAGATCCGATTTGCCAGATGGGTTTATGGAAGAAAAAGATCGCGAAATGTGTCTGGAAGTATTTGAAAAATACGAAAAAATGGAAGCAAAAAAATACTAGAAGAGTATCCAAATTTTACGTAGCAACGCGACTTTTTCTTAATAACATAGTGACCAGTAAGAATCGCGCCTTACAGCAGGTTTATTTTTTCATCTGGTGAGAGACAAGAAGACTGTTATGGTATAATAGAAAATGCTCACATATGAAAAACGATCGCGAAAAAACAATAGTTAAAACCAGTATTATAAGCATCTGCGCAAATTTGATGTTAGTAGGATTCAAAGCGACAGTAGGTCTACTATCAAACTCTATCGCAATTATTACGGATGCCGTTAATAACCTTAGCGATGCACTATCGAGCATTATCACAATCATTGGCACGAAACTTGCTGGCAAAGCACCAGACAAGA
>JAFRCG010000023.1 GCA_017404515.1 Candidatus Saccharimonadota bacterium
GCGGCTTACAGTGGTAGTAACGCGTACTACCTGGGCATGGATAGTAGCAATCTCGGCCCCCAGAGTAACGCTAATAAGGCCTTCGGGTTTGCTCTCCGCTGCGTCTCCCTCTAATTAGCAACCCATACCCACACATTACCCCCTAGCCAAAAAGGAATTTGAATTGATTTGGAAAAAGGAATTGCGCGCAAAAAAATGGGGTTAGCATACCCCATATAAAATAAAAATTTAAAAAATCTGTGCTACAATGTAGGCAAATTACCATGAGGGCAGTGCAAACGGTTGGCTACCTAAGCGAAGCCCTCTATTTTTATTCAGCTAACTTGTAAGAATTTTTGCCAACTTTTTTGAAGAATTTCTTGTTTTGGAGATTAAGTAAAATAGTGGTCTCTTTGACTTTGCGGGAACGCAAAACTTGTTTGACGATCTCTTCCCTGGTCATTGGCTCGCCAGATTTGGCTAAAATATCTTTGATAATGTCTGATACAGTTCCCTTTTTGTAACCCCAAGAATCTAGGGCGTAGATACCGCGGCCAATCAATACAAAACGAGCGTCTTTGATGAGTTCGTTATGAATAGCTTGGATGGTGACATTTTTGCGCTTGAAATCGGACTCGGAAATAGTCTTGGCAATGTCGGCAAAATGCATTGGCTCCTTCTTGGTCTCTAAAACGACAAAGATTTTGTCACGGATATTCTTAGGATTGACAGTTGGCCATTTGGCAAGGCCCCAGAGGCCATTTAGAGAAGCGAGTTGCTTGGAAACGGAGGCGATGGCCTCAATATGGGATGGGTGCTCGTAATTCAACTTACTATCAAGCTCGTCTAAGGTCATTGGCTTTTTGTTCTTTTTGATAACAGAGACGATCTCGTCTACTTTTTTCTTGATTTCAGAGGTGGAGCCATATTCGGCGATACCAACAGCGGCATAATATTGATCGTTTTCGTCGATGGTGGTAAGGGCGGAAGAGATATTGCCAAGGAAGGCAAGATTGGCACATTCTTTGGCGGTAGGTTTTTTGCCATAAATTTTTTCGGCGATGGTGGAGATGCGAGCGATGCGACCAGTTTCAGTAAGATTGCGGATGATGATCTTTTCTGCGGCGGCGAGCTCGACGATTTCTCCTTCCTCTGAACAGACTCGGAGGCGAATAAGAATGGCTTTTTCTAGTTGGCGGACACGCTCTCTTGTGATAGACAACATATCTCCAATTTGTTCCAGTGTTTCTTTTTGGCCGGTAAGTCCGAAACGGCGCGAAATGATTTCCTTTTCACGGTCCTGTTCGATAACTTTTAGGCTGCCTTTGATTGCATTTGCAATCGCATCCGCATTTTGGTCCATAAAAATTATTCCTTTATTCCACCCCTGTTAATATTATCTATTTAGCTTATGATAGCATAATTTGTACTAAATGTCAACTGGGCATTTCTAGCTTTCTATGTTCTATTGTATCATATTTTTTACATAGTCAATAATTTATTTTAAGAAAGTTTAAAAATAAGCGAAATAGGATATAGAAAAGTTTGTGCTTGCATTAGATATTTTCTTCTGATAAGATTATGGCATGAAACGGACAGGGGCTTTTACTCTTGTATTGCTCCAACCAGGACCCTGTCGAAATGCCGTGCCAAGCATACCTTTTAAGACAACGAAAACTAATTACTGTGATCAAAGTGATAGATAAAAAATAGCTGGTAGTAACAAGCTCCAATAGGGGGAGCAAATACTACCAGCTATCTGTGACTTCATTATAGTATCTATGTTAAAATTTCGCAATAATATGATTTAGTTATGTTTGGTAGCTCTCTTGGTGGCCCTTTTGCGGTGTGGGGCGTGGCGGGAGGAAGATTTTGGCTTTTCGGCCAGAAGTTTTTCGGCGGCTTTTTTGGTAAGTTTCTTGGGGTCGGTCTCTTTTGGAATTTTGGCAAAATTTCTACGGCCTGGGCCCTTGACATATGGGCCATAGGCGCCATTGATAATCATAATCTCTCCCCAATCGGCAATAATAGAATCAACTTTGGCCTGATAAAGCGGCTCAGCCTCTTTGAGAGTGATTTTGTAAGGGTCGTAGCCTTTCATTGGGATATTATAGGCGCCAGCTTTGAGGTAAGGGCCAAACGGGCCAGCGGCAGCAATGATTTCTGTACCATCTTTAGCCTTGCCCAGAGACCTTGGTAAAACTGGGAGTGCAAGTTGCTTGATAGCCTGCTCTAAGGTAACATCTTTGACAGAGATACCCTTTGGTAGTGGCGCAAAACGAGGCTTTTCGCTGCCAGGATCTTTGCTGTTTTCTCCTAATTGGATAAAACCACCGTTTTTGCCGATCTTGGCGTAGATATTCTTCCCTGTTTTGGGATCTACGCCTAGAGTATTAGCATTGTTGTAGCGGGCAACATCATCGGATTTTTTAATTAAACTAGAAAATGGAGTATAAAAATCGCGGAGCATCTTGACTTTTTCTAGCTTTTTCTCGGCGATTTGGTCGAGTTTGCCCTCGACATCAGCGGTAAAGCCGTAATCTACGATTTGGTTGAAATGATCGGACAAGAAATCGGAAATTAGCTCGCCAACAGGGGTAGGAATGAGTTTGCCCTTGGTGGAGCCGGATTTTTCCTGAACGGTGTTTTCGGAAACGGTATCACCTTGGAGGGTGATTTCGGTGATATCTCTAGGCTCACCTTCGGATTCACCTTTTTTGACATAACCACGGGCTTGAATGGCGGACATAATAGAGGCGTAGGTAGACGGGCGGCCAATGCCAAGCTCTTCAAGTTTTTTGACAAGGGAGCCCTCTGTATATCTGGCAGGTGGGCGCTCAAAAGTTTCTCTGGCGATGATAGATTCGGCGCTGCAAGTATCACCCTTGGCTAGCTCTGGCAAATCTAGTTCTTTGGAGCTGCCATAGACCTTGAGAAAACCGTCAAAAATGATAACTTCGCCCTTGGCGGTGAAGGTGGCGGATTTGGCCTTGGTGCCAGTGGATTTTAGCTTAACAGTGGTGCGATTAACGCGGGCATTTGCCATCTGGGTAGCAAGGGTACGGGTACGGATTAGGTGATATAATCTGCGCTCAAAATCGTTGGTGCCGGCATCTTCTACCTCTATATGGGTAGGGCGAATGGCTTCGTGCGCCTCTTGAGCGCCGGCGGATTTGGTCTTGAAATGACGGACTTTGAGGTAATTTTTGCCAAAATTGCTCTCGATATAATTAGCGATGCTGCCAAGGGCAAGATTGCTCAGATTAAGAGAATCTGTACGGTGATAAGTAATGTGGCCAGCTTGGTACAACCCCTGGGCGGCACGCATAGTAGTACTAGAAGAAAAACCAAGTTTGGCGTTGGCTTCTATCTGGAGAGCGGCGGTGGCAAATGGTACCGGGTTGGCTTTTAGGGCTTCGGCTTGTTCTACGGAAAACACCTCGTATTTGGCGTTTTTTAGCGACTCTAAGAGCTTTTTGGCGGATTCCTTGGTATTTGGGCTATCCCCGTCTAAAACAGCTTGAAACGGTGTTTTTTGAGGTTTTTTGGCAAATTTGAGGTCGTCTTTAAAGAAGTTACCGGTGATTTTGAAAGAAGATTTGGCGGCAAATTTTTCGATCTCGCGCTCTTTTTCTACGATTAGGCGCAGGGCTGGGCTCTGGACACGGCCAGCGGAGATAGCTCCAGGGACCTTCTTGCGGACTACCCCTGATAGATCATAGCCTACCAGCATATCCAAGGTCTGGCGAGCTTGCTGGCTCATTACCATGTCCATATCAACTTTTCTAGGGTGTTTGACGGCTTCTTCTAGAGCTGGTTTGGTGATCTCGTGAAAAGTGATGCGATTGGTATTTTTGGGAAGATTTAGCACCTCTAAGAGATGCCAAGAAATAGATTCTCCTTCGCGGTCTTCATCAGTTGCGAGCCAGATAGTAGAGGCGGATTTGGCGGCTTTTTTGAGAGCGTCTACGACTTTGGTGTGACCTTCTTCAATCTCATAAGTAACGGCAAAATCATTTTCTACATCTACCTTGGTGTCTTTTCTGATGTGTCCAACAGAGGACATCACCTTAAAATCTTTTCCTAGGTATTTTTCTATGGTTTTGGCCTTGGCAGGCGACTCGACGATAACTAGATTTTTTGCGCTCATATATTCTATAATAACATAGCTGTCAAGCATAAGGGGATTAAAATGAGATCTGGCTCCACCTTTACAAATCTTTTCTGATTGGTTGGCTCAAGTCAAATGGGAATAATTATTCTAGGCAGCTCTGCGCCGGAATTGACAGTTCCGTACTCGAGCTGTAGAATAATTATTCCCATTTGTTTCGCCAACAAACAGTCAGAAAAGTCTTTGTAAAGTTGGAGCCTCTCCTCTTCCCCTTTTCCCGTCGGTATCCGCTTTCGTATGTATATGCTGGGTGGTATGGCTGGAATGGCCGTAGTCTAAACGAACAAGGTCTAAGTAGCTTCTGGTGGTCTACTCTTGCTAATGATAGTGCTGATGCTTACTATCTGGGTGTAACTAGGGAAATTCTTGACCCGCAACTTGCTGGTAGTAAGCTTTATGGATATTCTCTCCGCTATGCCAGCGGAGAGCAAACCCGTTGGCTTTATTACTGAAATCCTGGGGGCCGAGATTGCTACTATTCATACCCAGGCGGTACACATTAATACCACTGTAGGCTGCGGTAGACCACCAGTTCCCGCTGGAGTCCTGGCTGGTCAGGTTACCAGTGACCCAGTAGTAGTAGCCTGAGAATACATACGAAAGCGGATACCGACGGGCACCGGTGGAGCCGGAGAAAAAATGGTATCAAAAAGCCCCTGGACGGGGTTAGGTAAGGGTGGGCATCACCTAACCCCATCTAGGGGCTCTTTGAACACCCCACAACGCTTCTTTTACTAGATACCGGGGAAGCCCCGGAAGCGCGACCCACCTCACACAAAATTGGGGCCCGCCGGTTATGGGGGTTGCTGTGCCCTCGAAAGATCTTTCAAAGTGGAGGTAATACTTATAATCTTATGACCATTAAGAGAAATCATAAGATCGAAAGGATTCAAGAACACGCAACTTCTGCTCCATTTTAGCAAAAGTATGCTACAATAAGAGTAGAAATTATGATTTATTTAGGTGCAGTTGGGCTTTTTGGAGCCCTAACTGTTTTCATTATAGCATACTTGAAAAAATAAGTCAACACTTTTTTAACATTTTTAATGAAAATCAATAAAATTCGACCTCTAGAGCATATTTTTACAAAGAGGTTAAAAACGCTTGCGCTTATTCCAAAAATGTTGTATTTCTATGGAAAATTGCCAGAAATTAGTAATGATTCCCTGTTTGGCGAGACTGGAAACAGGGGGAGACCCAGGAGTGTAGCAATCGTAGGATCACGCAAAAATACAGTCTATGGAAAAGAGGTAGCCTACAAGGCGGCATATGAGGCGGCAAAAGCTGGTGCGGTGGTGATATCTGGGCTGGCTTACGGGATAGATAGCGTGGCTCACAGGGGTGCTTTGGATGCTGGTGGAGTGACGGTGGCGGTGCTAGGTACACCAATAGACCAGATATACCCCAGGGAGCATAGTGGCCTAGCTAAGGAGATTATAGAGAAGGGTGGAGCGGTGATTTCTGAGTATGGCCCAGGGAGTAGCGCAGATAGCGGTACAGAGATAAAAACGCGATTTTTGGCACGAAACCGCCTGATTGCGGCATTGTCTGATGTGGTACTTATAACAGAGGCGGCAGCCAGAAGTGGTACACTAAATACGGCGATGCATGCGCTAGATAACGGAGTAGATTTGATGGCGACGCCTGGGGACATTACTAAACTGAGTTCAGAGGGCTGCAATAGACTAATTTCCCAGGGAGCAATCCCCTATCTGGGCCCGGATGGACTACTGGATTTGTTGTTTCCGGGGCGGTTGACCAAGAAAAGATCCAGAAAGAAGGATCTGGAATTAGAAATAGAGCAGCAATTAGCGCATTTTGCGGAAACAGAGGTAGAGCGGAAGGTGCTAAAGCAGATACTAACAGGGGTGAGAGATGGCGATGAAATTATTGAGGAGTTGGGGATCTCGGCGGCAGAATTTGGACAGACGGTGACAATTCTAGAAATCAAAGGAGCAATAAAACCCCTGGGAATGAATCAGTGGGTGAGTGGAAAATAGGATTAGTTTAGCCAAGAATCAATTTCTGCGCTGGCAGATTTTAGAATTTCTGGGAGCCTCTCTTTTTCGGCGGCGGTAAATTTGCCAAGGACAAAATCAGTGTCACCTGCTTTTTGGCGGAGACTGGAATCTGTCCCTAGGCGAAGTCTAGGAAAGTCTTGGGTGCCAAGCTCAGCGATGGTGGATTTGAGACCATTATTACCACCGGCAGAGCCTTTTTCGCGCCAGCGGATTTTGCCAAAATCTAGGTTGAAATCGTCACAAATGATCAAAATATTCTGAGGGGAGATTTTGTAGAAATGAGAGAAAGCTTGGATACTACGGCCAACTTCATTGTAATAGGTCTGAGGTTTGATAAAGATAAAATCCTTAGTTTTGAGCCACAAAGCGTTAAATTTCTCAGCTTTTTCCCATTCTAGTTGGTGGATTTTGGCATAAAAATCAAGGGTCAGAAAGCCAAAATTATGGCGAGTAAAATTGTATTTTGCTTCTGGATTACCAAAACCAACTATTAGTTTCATGGTGATATTTTAACATATTTTCTGTAAAAGAAAAATTCTGGAAAAGAAAATAGCCCCTAAAGATAGGGGCCATTTCCGAAAGACTTGGGTTAGTTGCCAAGAGCTTTCGCGACTTCGCGCAGAACCCAGTGACGGACGATCTCGTCTTCGTTGTTGCTGGTGATGACGGCAGCATAGGGTTTGTCGGCCAGTTTGGTGGCGATGTAATTGAGACCGTTGCTGGTGCGTCCCAGATGAGGATTAGAAAGCTGAGTAGGATCTCCAGCGATAACTATCTTGCTGCCGTTACCGATACGGCTGACCAATTCCCTGGCCTGGAAACGCTCTACATCCTGGAACTCATCATAGATAATTAATGAATTGGAGATAGAACGCCCTCCCATAAAGATAAGGGGTTGGAACTCAAAATACCGATTGATTACATCTGTTACGGCGCTGTTGATACTGAAGGAAGTGGTGCCAGAAGTAGGCTTAGTCTTCCTCTTCGTCTTCTTGCGGCGAGATTTGACGGCGTTTTCCGCGTTGCCGTTTTTCTCCTCGTCCGAATCAGAATCAACGATTTCGTCTACCAACTTGCGGATATCTTCTTTGTCTACCGGGTACGCATCCTTGGGGGTGTCGTTTAAGATTTTGATGACATCGCGGACATTATCAAGTACCGGCATGGCTTTGGCCATAACTTTGGAAGTAATGTCTCCCGGCAGAAAACCAACATCTTGTCCAAGAGCAGAGTCGCGCGGGCAGACAAAGATCCGTTCGATGTTCAGATTGGATTTGCTGGTGTGATAACCAACACCGTTGAGCCCAACGGCTATCGGCAAGAAAGTTTTGCCAGTACCAAACAAGCCAGAAAAGATGACAATCGGGATTTCGTCAACCGGAGCCAGCAATGCTTCCATGTACATAGCCTGGACATTGGTGATGGGACGAATACCCTTGTACGACGGCGAATAAAACTTGGTGTAGCAAAGCGGCACAACCGCGGGATTGCCACTATTGTCGTAAGTGAAACGACCGATGGAAGAATATCCACCCCTGTGAGGCTGGCCAAAATTGGTCATCTCAAACTCCACAAATTCATTAAAATGAATTGGGTGCTTGGGGAATAAATCTTCCCATTCTGCCTGGCTGATGTGGTGCTGACGAGTCCAGAGCGATATAGCGTCTTCCGGCAGACGCACTTTGGTGCGTCCGGTATAGACCTCCGGATTGATCTTGGCGACATCAATTTTGGCGGCAGAAGCTTTGGCGGTCATCCAGTCGCTACCAGTCATGATGGCGACATTGCTGTTACCCTCTCTCTGAAGCTGTTTGGCCAGAGCAATAGCGTTTTCTACACTACTGTCACTGTTGCTTATAGCGTCGAAAAATTTGATCTTCATCTTGTTTCTGCAAGTAAAAGCGTCGGTATCACTGTGGTTATTGAGATAGACCAACATCTCTCCGATAGAATGAATAAGACGAGTAGCTGCCTCACCACGGGTACTATGCTCTTTGCGCCAATTGCCCAGTCGATCAATAAATTGATACGGGATGCAGAGATAATCGGCCTTTTTCTTGGTGTTTTCCGCTGGCGTAAGGACATCAGGATCGCCTATTAGCATATCCATCGCTGTTACGATATAGTTGTGGTAATATTTTGACATATAACTCACCTCCCTTATATATGCAAAATTACCGTGCGCGATTTTAAGTTGCGTGGCCTGAAAAAATGGGCCATAACCCACCTGAGTAAAATATAGCAGATTTTTTCCTATTTGTCATCTCTAAAAGAGAAGAAAATAGGTGTGCCAAGATAAGGGTAAAATTCGCGGATTTTGCGCTCTAAGAAGCGTTTGTAGGACCAGTGTAAAAGCCCTAACTCGTGCCCATGAATCACAAACCAAGGTGGGCAGGTATCAGTTTGGACGATATATTTTGGCTTGGGATGAGTGTTTTTGAGGCCGGCTGGTAGGTGCTCGGAAATGGCTTGGTGCAAAATAGTGTTTAGGTCTGCGGTTTTGAGTTGATGATGGCGAGCTTCATCGATTTCTAGGGCTAGATCAAAGATTTTGGTGACATTCTTGCCAGTTTCAGAGCTAGTGATGACTACTGGAGCATAAGGCAAAAAGTCAAAATCTTTCTCTAGGCCGTCAATAAGGAAGTCGGCGTTGCTGCGATTTTTGATGTTTTGTTCTCCAAAATAATTGGTAGGAGTAGCGTTTTCTAAGAGGTCAGACTTGGTAACTACCATGATGATACTTTTGCCGGCATCAACAATTTGCCCAGCAAGAGATTGATCTAGCTTGCTGTGAGGCTCAGTAGAATCAATCAAGAGGCAGCAGATGTCAGCTTCTTCGATGGCGGCCAGAGTGCGAATAGCAGAAAATTTTTCGATACCAACCTCCCTTTTGCCGGGTTTTCTAAGACCGGCGGTGTCTAGGATCTCAATAGGGCGGTTTTTGAATCTAATTTCTAGGCGATTAATATCTCTAGTAGTTCCCTGGCGGCTACTGACGATAGCTTGCTGCTTTTTGCCAAGAGTATTAAACAGTGACGATTTACCCACATTTGGGCGGCCAATCAGAGCGATTTTGAGGGGTGCTTCGTTGCGACCAGCAACAGTCACTTCTGGGGCACCGGTCGCTCGGCCTGTCTGTCCCTTCGGGCCAGAATTTCCCTCATTCGCAGAAATCGCGCAAGCGCGTTCCTGCTCATATCGGAAGTTCGTTACAGGCGAGCTCCCTATCGCTTGCTCCCGTTGTCGCAAGGGATCCCCAGAAGTAACTATTTGCTGCTCGCCTAAGCAACCTAAAATCGCAGCTTCTAGCTCTTTAATGCCCTGCCCAGTGGTGGCAGAAGTGCGGAAAATGTGCTCTTCTGGGATACCAAGTGCACGAAATTCATTAATATCTAGAGCTTCACCTCTGTCAGATTTGTTCAAAACTAGAAAAACTGGTTTTTTGGAGCGGAGAGCGGATTTGGCAATATTCTTGTCGTAGTGGTTAAAATATTTAGTGCTATCTAAAGTGAGCAAAATTAGATCGGCGGTATCAATGGCGTCGGCGATTTGCTCTTGGATGCTAGCCTCAAAACTGTCTTCTGGATTTTTAAGACCGGCAGTATCAATCAAAAGAAAGCGGTTTTTGATTTTGGCGGAAACATTATCTCTAGTGGTGCCTTCTTCTCTGGCAACAATGGCAATATTTTGGTGCGCAAAACGATTAAGCAGGCTAGATTTGCCGGCGTTAGTTTGGCCAATTAGGGCAACGATAGGTAGAGATTTCATGAATATATCATAACATATTTTGCAAGAAAATAAAAGGATAGACGGCAAAGTTTGGCGTGTATAGCTAGGGGTAATGCGTGGGCATGGGTTGCTAATTAGAGGGAGACGCAGCGGAGAGTAGCCCCGCGGGCTATATTACTGTTATCCTGGGGGAAGAGATTGCTACTAGTCATGTACAAGTCGTACGCGCCACTAGCACTGCTAGCCGTGGCAGACCACCAGAGCCCGATGGAGCCCTGGCCGTACAGGTCACCATCGCCCCAGAGGTAGTTGCCTGAGAATACATACGAAAGCGGATACCGACGGGTATTTGGTGGAGTAGGAGACGCAGCGGAGAGAAAAGCCACCGATTTTAGGATAGTTAGTTTGAGGAGTGAGGTAGTTAGGATCTATACCTAGGATGTATGTGTTGCTAGCACTATAGGCGATAGTAGACCAGTAGAAACCGCGGTAACCTTGGTCAGCTATGTTAAAACCACTCCAGCTAGAAATTCCAGACAATACATACGAAAGCGGATACCGACGGGCACCGGTGGAGCCGGAGGAGTTTACAATGGAGTCAAAAAGTGATAGAATAATCCTAGTGGTCGCGTCGTCTAGTGGTCTAGGACGCCTGGTTCTCATCCAGGAAATCGCGGGTTCGACTCCCGCCGCGACTACCATTTTTTGTCTAATATCCCAGTTCTTTTGCCCAGCTGGTGATTTTTTCTTTGCCTTCTTCTTCCCTAGCTTTGATTCCGGAAATATTGAATCCGTTGCCTATGACATTGGCGGTAGATAATTTGGCTTTTAGAGCTTCAAAAGTGCCAGCATTGCCAGAACCCTCGTGAGTATTGAATGGAATGACGGTTTTACCACTAAAATCGTGGTTTTCTAGGAAGGTATAGACTATCATTGGCAAGTCTCCCCACCAGATAGGATAACCCAAAAAGATAGTGTCGTAATCATCGAAATTCTCCACCTCGCCGATGTAGGCTGGACGAGCGTCGGCATCTTTTTCCTCGGTGGCTTTTTCTACGCAAGATTGATAATCTGCAGGATATTTTTCTTGAGGGACAATAGCAAAAGTGTCGGCAGAAAGATATTCTGCTAAGTTTTTGGCTAAAATTTCGGTGTTTCCAACTTTTGTATCGCCAACATTGTAGTTTTCGTCTGGGCGAGAAAAGAATATGACAAGAGATTTATGGTTCATGATGACTCCTTTTTAGAAATTATATCAAATGTTGGCGGAGATATTTAGTATTTGACGCTGCCAGTACCATTTGGAATAGCGGAGATAAAGATTTGACCAGGGGTGAAAGAGATAGCTTCGCCAGAGTCAGACTTGAAGGTGATTTGGTCAGACTTGTTGTTTTTGACCCAAACGCCTTTGGTGCTGGTGCCATTTTGGAAAATGTAGGCTGTGCCAGTGCCGATGGTTTGAACAACTTGGTGATATCTGTCGGAGTCTAGGTATTCGTCAACTTTGATGACAACAATAGCGGAAGGGCTGAGCTGTTTGGCATCCCCACAAGTAGTTTTAGGGCTAGGCTGAGTAAGTCCGTCTGGACAGGAATAAACCAGATGAGCTTGTCCGTTTTGATAAGAGCGAAGATAAGAATTGGTCTGGCGATTGTATTGATAGTGAACATTAAAAGCATCAACATAGCCAAAATTGACATCAATACTTTCTACTAGTGGAGTGACTGTTTCGGTGTTTTCACCTTCAGTATTATCACCTTCTGTGGTCTTTTTGATTTGCTCATTAGTCTCTGGATCAATACCGGCACTCTTAAAGGCGGCATTTTTCTTTTCGGTGGCTTCGTTTGGCAGCAATCTAGAGAAAGTGACTGGATTAGAAGTATTATAGCCGTTTGCTTTATTGAACTCAGCGAGGAGTGCTGGAGAAGTCATGAGATTGTTAGGCGCCCAGTAGCTAGATTGGTCGCGCCACATGTAGTCGTAAGATTCGGTGAGGTCGCGATATCCGCCGCTGCGCACGGCAGCAATAGCATCGTTGGAGCCGCCAGCATGAACAATCGTACAGTCAAATGGAGTATCCCAATCCAGATAATAACTCCTAAGAGAGCGGATTGGCCCGATGACGGAATTTTGAGGATTTTGGAAGATGGCGGCAAAGCGAGTAATGCCAGCTTCGGCGATGGCTTCAAAGATTACAGCGGCGCTATCCAGCCCGGTCTGAGGGCGAGCGCCGTCTAGGCCGTTAGGAATTTGGATGCAGTAAGTAGGCATGGAATTGATAGATTCGTTCTCGATTTCTAGACCGCTTAATTTGCTGTAGTATTTAGGTTTTTCTACGACTACGATTTCTTCTTCTTGGACATTTTCTGGAGCTGGTTTGTAGAAGAAAATAAAATAGCAGGCGGTGGCAATACCAGCGAGTAAAAGAACGACAATAATAGAGATGATGATAATCTTTTTGCGTTTTTTGTGCTTAACCTCGGTAGGCGTAAGAGGCTTTTTGGCAGGTTTGGGATCGTAGACTTCGTCGTCTGACTGGATGCGAGATTTATCCTCTTTTTCGATAGCTTCGACAGCGGCTTCCTCGGTATTTTTCTCAGTAGCTTTTTTCTTTTCAAGTTCTTTTGCTACTATTTTAGCTTTATTGACTTCTTCTTTTGAGGTTGTTGAATCATCAACAACATCTTCCACGCTCTTTTTACTCATGGTTTTATTATAACACGCCTATGCTTATTTATTGCAAAATGATTATAAATCATTAACGATGGCAGAATGTGCGGAATTTAGGCGGGAGATGGTGGTGTTTTTGCCAAGGACTGCCATGGTGAGATGTAAAGCTGGGGAAAATGGTGCAAAAGAAATTGCAATACGGATGAGACTAAAGAGTTCGGCTGGTTTTTTGCCGGATTTTTCCAAGAGCTCATTAAGAGCGTTTTGGAGGTTTTCGGCTTGCCAATCTTCCTCAGGGATAGACTGTAGTTTGTTGGAGACCATCATTAGCAAATCCCCCTGCTCTTTTTCGGACATTTTCTTTAGGAACTTATTATTTAGCAACATTTCTAGATCTATGCGTGGATCTTCAAAGAAGTAAGTGGTAAATTCTCTGATATCAGAGAGAGTTTTGAGGCGATCGTAGATGATGCTAAGAACTTTTTTGAGGTAATCTTCTGGGTAATTTTGGGCAGATTCTGGCCAGTAATTGACATCTTTTGAAAGAGTACGAGCAAAAAGTGCATCTACACCTTGTTCGTCAAAGATTTTTCTAATCCATTGGCCGTTTTGCCAGAGTAATTTGACTTCGTCAAAGCGGGCACCGGAATTTTGGATGCGATCAATAGAGAAAGATTTTAGAAGTTCCTCTTTAGTGTAAAGCTCTTTTTCGGTGCCGTCGTTCCAGCCTAGACAGGCAAGATAATTTAGCATGGCCTCTGGAAGGATGCCGTCGTTTTTGTAGTCGATGACTGATTTGGCGCCATCACGCTTGGATAGTTTTTTGTTGCCTTGAGTAGCAAGAACATGTGGCAAAGAGACAAATTTAGGGTGTTCGATACCAAGAGCCTCGTAAATTCCGAGGTAATTTGGCATGCTGGATAGATATTCTACACCACGGACAATGTGGGTAACATGCATTTCGTAATCATCAACAATATGAGCAAAATTGTAAGTAGGCAGGCCATCGGCTTTGATAAGGATGATGTCGTCGCAAACTTCTGGGCCGGTTTCAAGATCACCCATGACTTCGTCGTGCCATTTATAAGATTTTGGCTCAGACTTGAAACGAAGAGGAACACCTGGCTCCCAAGTCTGTTGCATTGCGGATTCGTCAGGGCGGTGGTTGCGATAGAGATAAGGGATTTTCTTTTGACTATCAGCTTGACGATAGGAATTGATGGTTTCGGAGCTGGTACTATCTGGATAAGCGCGGCCAGCGGCGATCAGTTTTCTGGCATAGGCGTGATAAATGTCTCGGCGCTCGGATTGGAAATAAGGCTGGTTAGGCCCACCGACTTCTATACCTTCGTTCCAGTCTAGTCCTAGCCATTTGAGAGTTTCGACAATAAGATCGGTTGCTCCTGGAACATAGCGTTCCCTGTCAGTGTCTTCGATACGCAGAATAAAAGTGCCATTAGTCTGCTTGGCGATAAGATATGGATAAATAGCACTACGGACATTGCCGATATGAATGTATCCAGTAGGGCTAGGTGCAAAACGAGTCACAAAATGTGAGTTTTTTGAATTTGACATAAATAAATTATACTATGAAAACCAAAAAAACTCAAAAGATTACATAGAGGTGGCTAGATTGCGAATTTGCTCTTTGGTGAGCCACTTGCCAGAGGTGCTTTTGACAGTGAAAAACAGCCCGCCGTTGACCCAGACAGCCTGGTCTTTTTCGGCGTAGATGGTGATTCCCTGTTCGCGGATGGTGGAATAATCGCCGCTCATAGCTTTTTTGACATAGTTATTGAGAAGCGCGGTGCTGTCCCAGGTGGATTTTTCCTCGGAGAGAGAGAATTTGCCACCCTCGGAGTTTTCGAAGTACATGATGATTTCACCATCTTTATCGGATGAAACATTAGAGAGAGTATAGCCTCTAGGAATGATGTCTGGGTAGACGGCTTCGATGCCGGTTTGCATGGCGGCGACTTTGACGGTGATATCTGGCATATTGAAATGGACAAAGGCAAAGAGTGCGCCCACGGTGATACCAGAACAAAGTAGAGCTAGAACGATGCGTCCACCTCTGCGTTTTTTGTGGAATTTGCCCTGCATCATGTCGGAATCTTCTAGAGTGGCAGTTTTTCGCATGGCGGATCTTAGGACTCTGTCGTCGGCTTTGGTGCGATGTGGGAAGGAAACCTTCATTGACGGCATACTGTTGGCGCGAGCCTGTTTTTTGGCGGCTTTAGCAGCTTTGACAGCCTCGGCAGTGGCTTTTCTAGCAGCTTTTGCTTCGGCGCGCTGCTGTTTTTTGGCAAGTTTAGGAGAGATTTTGACAGCCGGTTCTTTTGGTGCGTCCGTCTTAGTAATAGAGATTTCGGTGGTAGCTTCAGGAGTATTAGTGGCGCTTTCGGCTGGTTTTGCTTCTGCTACTACTGCTTCTACTGCTTTTGCTGCTTCTGTTGCCTCTATTATCTCTACTTTTGCGGTAGTCTCTGCTGTCTCTGGCTTTACATCAGACTGAGATTCTGTTGTAATTGGTACTGTTGTAGTATTGGTCTCTGGTGCGGATGCTGCCTCTGATTTTGTTTCTACCTGGGTTTCTACTTTGACAGGCGTTGCCGTGGATTCGGCTTCTACTGTGGCAGGCTCTGTTGTGGCTTTAGCCTCTGATTTTGCCTCTGATTTTGCCTCTGCTGCAGCTTCTATTTTGGTTGTAGCTTTACTGGCTGGTGTTTCATCTGGGCGTTTGACATAGCGACGAGACAAAGTGGTAGATTTTTGCAAGAAACTATGGGTGTCAGCGCTAGAAATAGATTTTTCTGCAACTTTGTCAGGGGTGGAAGTTTTTGCACGGGTTTCTTTGGCGGACTTTTTGGTGGCTTTTTTTGCTACTTTTTCTTCTTTGGAATCGGAAATTTTGATGATTTTTGGTGCTTTGGCGGAAGGTTTGTTGATGTCGGTACTTTTCCTGCTGGCGCTGGATGATTTCTTTTTAGGGGTGGCCTTAATAGCCACTTTGCCCATGGCTTTTTTGGTGGCCTTCTTAGAGGAGGCTCCAACTTTTTCTACGGTGATTTTCTTGACTTTTTTAGGGGCTATAGATTTTTTAGCAGCTTTTTTCTTGTCATTAGAATCTGTAATCTGAATTTTGGTCATGAATATATTACCTTCCACAAATAGATTATCCTTATTATAACTGAAAGCGGAATAAAAAAGCAAGAACAATTTGGACAAAATGCATAAAAATAATAGAAAAAGTTCAAAATAAACTTAAACAATTTATTTTGAAAAATATAGTATAATTAAGGATATGGATAAAGAACACAAGAAGAAAATGCACACTATAAAAGTGATAATTACTGAAATAGTGATGGTGCTTGTGGCAATCGTGACAGTGATAGTGCTAACTTTCTTGGCGATGGGGTACAATGTTAATAGAAATGGAGAGCTAGGACAATCTGGTCTTTTGCAGCTAAAGTCTATTCCAACTGGTGCAATGGTGGAAATTGACGGTGAAATTATGTTTTCTAAGACCAATATGAGTAGAATGCTCTCTGAAGGCAAACATAAATTAGTAGTATCAAAAGATGGTTATGATACCTGGGAAAAAGAAATAGTAAGTGATCCGGGATGGCTTTTGAAATTAGATTACCCAAGATTATTTTTGAAAGAACGCACACCGGAAAAAGTAAGAGACACGGAAAATCTGCAATTTGTATCGATGGATGATAGCGGTACGCAGATTTTGTACGCTACAAATAATGACAAGTGGCAACTACTAAATATCCGTGGAGATGAAGTTTCGGAACAAAGTTTGAATGTCTCTGAATATATTGGCAAAGAGGCGCAAATTACAAATATTAAGTGGAACAAGAATAGCGACAAAGTGCTGGTTCGCGCCAAAAACAGAGAAAATATAGAATGGTCGCTAATAAATTTGAAAAATGTTGATAGTAGTTTGAATTTGACCCAGAAATTTGCTTTTAATTTTGATATGATTGAGTTCTCTACGGACTCTGGCGAGCGACTGATTGTGTTAGAAAATGGAAATTTGCGCTCGATTCTGGCTAGCGAGCGGACGGTTTCGCAGGTGATGGCTAAAAATGTAGAGAGTTTTTATAATAACGACACCAATTTGGCTTATATCGCTATTTCTGGTACAAAAAAGAACCTAATGCTTTATCAAGAGGGGTCAAATGATATCTTGGTGACAGAGTTAAATAATGCTAGCAAGGTAAAAGTTTCGCTTTCGGACTATCTGAACAAAAAATACATTAGCTTTACGATTGATAGTAGATTATTCATTTATAGAGGAGAATATCCAACAGCGGAGCGAACTCTTTCTGATATGGAGCTGGTAGTAGAAAAAGATATCAAATTCATTCCAGATGAATTAGTAGTTTGGGCGGAAGATCAGCTGATTATGGTAAAATCTGGGAAAAATATTGCAATGTTTAATGCAGAGCTTTCTGAGCTTTCTGAATATGAGGTGGAAGGAGAAAACGCATTCTTCCTAGCTCCGTATCTTGTAGGTGTGACTGCCAATGGACAACTGATAGTTAGGGATTTTGATGGAAATAATAGGCGCGAGCTTGCTGTAGCTGAGCTAAGAGCAACGATTTCTAAGAACAATAAATGGTTATATTATCTGAATACTGTAGATAGCAAAGTGGCTATTTATAGAGAAAAGATAATGGATTAATTCCCGGTTAGGAAGTTCCAGATTCGCTCAAAGAAAGTAGGTTCGTTTTGAGGCATTACTTCGGTGGTGCTGGTGCCGTTATCATCTACGGTTTCGGTTTGCATGGCTCCTGATGGGGCTGGATTGACTTGTTCGGCAGAAACTAATAGACGGTAGCGAGCAGTGCCAAGTGGGGTACAAGTGATGAGCGTAAGCATGGGCTTGGAGGTTTCGTAGACTAAAGCGGCTACATCGCTAGGCTCAACGGTTTGCGAGCCGGTTACAGAATAGGTGTAGCGGACGCCTTGGTAGTCAATGTAGATTAGGTCTCCTTGGGTGAGGCGCTCTAGGCCAGAAAAGATAAATTTGTATTGATTATTACTGTAAATATCGCCAGCAGAATGGCCAGTGATGACCAGATTGCCGATTTCACCAGGCATGGCCGAAGCGCCAGGGATAGAAAATTGCGCAACACCGTTTTCCATAGCGTTATTGATACTGTCGGTGTCATTAGGGATGCCAAAATTGACTGGTACGTCGACATTGAGTTTTGGAATGATTAGGCGATTATCTTCGCCGACACCAGTGGCAATGGTAGGGTCAAGGGCGGTGATACCGACATCAGTGGAATTCCCTGGCGAAACATAGGCCATAATAGGGGCAAAAATGAGGCGGTTGTATTGCAAAAACAAGATAAGTAGTACTACCGCTACTCCAGCGATGATCGGCATTAGATGTTTAATTTTGCGAGAATGTTTGGTTTGCTTGACGGCTTTTTCGCGGACTTTCTGTTTGAGGGAGTCCATGATACCCTGTTCCTCCTCTGGTGTAGGATTGCTAGGTTGGTTGGTGTTTTCTAAAAGCCTTTCGTCGTCGTGTTTTTTGCGCTCTGTTTTTAGCTTTTCTGATTCAAGGTAATCGTGAGCGGCCTTGGCATAATATTCGCTGTAATATTTTTGATAATATCCTTGCCAGGCGGTATGATATTTTTTCCAATCTTCGCTGGTGGCCTTGTTTTCAGTAACAGAGGTGCTGATAGGAGTTTGTTTGTAACTATTGATAGCGGTGGTAGGAGTTGGGATGTTTGGCGCGCCTATGGTAGGGTTTGCAACAGGTGTGGCATTAGAAGAGGCAGTATGGGGAGCGATATCGGGAGTTTTGTTAGGAGTCTGGGTTTGGTTAAAAGTACTAGAGCTATCCTCGGTATGGAAATTGCGAGAGATTGAAGGTGACTGCGCAGTTTTTTGAGCATTAGAATAATAGGCCGCAAGGACTTTCTTGCGGGCGATTTCGGCGGCAGTTTGGCGCTGGCGCTCTTCTGGACTAGTAGTATGCCCACCAGGGTTAGAATCCATGGGAATATTATAACACAGATAGGGATTTTTAGAAAATGTTAGTGTTTACAGAGAGGAGAAAATTAATCTTATCTTTGTATTATACCACACTTTGCCTTAAAAGTCAATAAGTGGTATAATGTGATAGATGGGCGAGTGGCGGAATTGGTAGACGCGCTAGACTCAAAATCTGGTTCCAGCAATGGAGTGAGGGTTCGATTCCCTCCCCGCCCACCAAAAATAAAATAGACTCTGAGAGAGTCTGTTTTTTGAGGCGACGCCCGAGAGGAGCCGGCGCATTCCCTCCCCGCCCACCAAATAGATTAAATGCAAAAAACATCCCCAAATGGGGATGTTCTGAATGGGGGTAAAATTACTCGTCGATTTCTCTGCGGATTCTAAGGACTGCCATGACGGCAAGGATATTGATGATAAGAGAAATAGTATTACTAAGCACGGTACCCCAGTTGCTAAAGCCGGCACTAAAGAGTTGAACAGTAGAGCTGACGGTTGCGATTACTAATAATACCAATACAAAAGTGGATTTTTGTGGATTATTAGCGGCGCGAATAAGCAACCAGCCAATAAGGACATAGAGCAAACAGACAAAGATATATGCGCCACCTGCGATGACTCTGAATGTATCTTCGGAGATATTTTGTTTTTGGAGTTCGGAAATTGTATTCGTGTCTAGCCCCAGATCAGTAAAAGTCATCTTGGAGCAGAATAAAAAGACTGCGAGGATGGCCATAAGTACTGCGAGTACGATATTTATGATACCGAGAGCTTTTAAGTAGGTTTTGCTGGCACCAGATGGTTTCTTTGCCATTTAATTCCTTTCTTTGGTGTTGTTTGCGCAATTAGCGCGTTAGTTGATATTTTAAACAGATTTAACACTCTGTTAGCACACCTTGATAATAGCTAAGCATAAGCGAAAAGTCAAGAATCTTTCGGAAAATTTAGAATTTTATATTAAAACACTTGCTTTTTTATTGAAATTACGATACACTGGGGGTGTAGAGTTGAGTTTTGCCCCCGTCATGTTCGGGGGTTTTATGATGTCAAGACAAATTTTACTTTCTTGGAAATGGTGTGAATGTGCTATAATAGAAGAAAAGGAGGTTTGGCAAAGTTTTCGCCACTGGATTATCTCTGGTGGGTTTGGCTTGATTAACTGATGGAAGGCGAGACGAAAAATGGAAAAAAGAATTAAGGAATACGAAGAGTTTATTAAAAAAAGATTGAAAAATCCAGACAAAGGGTTGTTGGATTACCACAGAGAGGTGCTGGCAAATTTTCAGCATGAAAGAATGGTACATCTGGTGATTATGGTGTTTTTTATCATCTTGACGCTAGGTATGACGGTGGTATGTTTGATAGCAATGTATGGCATCAAGATCTATCATTGGTGGGATTTTCTACCACTAGCACTAGCAGCATTTATTATGTGGATTTTGTCGATATTCTATGTAAAGCATTACTATTTTCTAGAGAACCATGTTCAGGGACTCTATGATATATCTAAAGAACTTTACGAAAATTACGAGAATGCCAAGAAAGACACTCTGATGACTGCTGGAGTGGAGCTTGGCCAAAAGATTGTAAAGAGAGTAGAAAAAATAATTAAAAAGGAGAAATAAGATGTTTGATCTAAAAGGACAGGTGGCGGTAATTACAGGTGCGAGTTCTGGCTTGGGTAAGCAAATGGCAGAGGCGTTTGCAGCACAGGGGGCAGATTTGGCAATTTTGGCACGTAGATTTGAGCGTCTAGAGGAATTTGCCAAAGAATTAAAAGATAAGTATAAAGTAAAAGTTTTTCCGGTAAAATGTGATGTCACCTCTACAGAGAGTATCAATGATGCCGCTAAGGCTGTAGAAAAAGAATACGGCAAGGTGGATATCTTGCTAAACTGCGCTGGGTCTTCCAAAGACAAGGGTGTGCTAGATATGGCCGATGACGAGTGGGATTTTACGATTGCCACTGATGAAACCAGTGTATTTAAGATGACAAGGGCATTTGGTAATATTATGAAAAAGAAAAAATATGGTCGTATTATCAATATCGCCTCAATGTATGGCTTGGTGGGAAACACTGAGATTCCAACGATTGCCTACCATGCGTCAAAGGGCGCAGTGGTCAATTTTACAAGGGCGGTAGCGGCAGAATTAGCCACGAGTGGAATTACATGTAATGCAATTTGCCCAGGGTATTTCTATACGGAATTGACACAGCCAGTGCTTGATACAGAGAGATTTCAGCAATTTGCAAAACAAACTGTGCCAATGCAGCGCTATGGTAAGCCAGGAGAGCTAAATGCAGCGGCGATTTTCCTAGCTAGCAAAGAAGCTAGCTATGTGACGGGAGCGATTTTGCCGGTAGATGGTGGTTACACAGCGGTGTAGATATGAATATAGCGATTTTTACGGATGTATTTTTGGAAGTACCGGGTGGGATACCTTCGTCAATTAATGCGCAGAAAGAAAGTTTGGAAAAATTAGGACACAAAGTAACAGTGTTTTGCCCTGGTTTTTCTTCTGATGACAAAAATGTAATAGTGGTGCCTACGCACAAAAAAATTAGGGTAAATGGTGCTCCACTAGCTAAAGCTCCAGAGATAGTAGAGCGGTGGATGATGGAAAACTTCCCGATGTTCTCTCAGTTTGATTTGGTGCATGTTCACTACGAAGCAAGTTGTTCCCTGGCGGGAATGAGACTAGCTAGGAGATTTGAGATTCCACTGGTACAGACAATGCACGGGCGAGAAGATATGGCAATTGCGATGAATGTTCCGCACCCGTTTAAGACACTAGCTGCGGTGGCGCTAAATTTCTTACACAGTAAATACATCCCACACAAAAAAGTAGTGCGACGCGATAACAAACTAGCCCCAACTGTGGCTAGAGCCAAGATGTGGACGCTGATGGTAAATCACGCTAATTTTGCCGATCAGGTGATTACTCCTTCTCAGCATTTTGCAGACAAGCTAAAACACTATGGAGTGAGTAGGCCAATCGCGGTAGTGTCAAACGGCGTGGCTGATGAAATGGTAAAAGATATAGATCGGAAAGTAAAAAAGAACGGCGGAGCATTGATTAGAAGTCTAAAACCAGGTGAGCCGTTGAGGATTTTTTGGAATAGTAGGCTTTCTAACGAGAAGCGGATAATGCCGTTTCTGGAGGCACTAAATATGATGCACGGATCGTTTATATTCTCGGCTTGTGGAGATGGCAATGCTTTTGATGCAGCACAGAAATATATAAAAAAGCATAAGCTGGAAAAATATGTCAATCTGTATGGCAGGGTGCCACACGAGCAAGTACTAGATAAAATGTTAAAAGAACATCTTTCGGTGACGGTTTCTTATGGGTTTGACACTCAAGGGTTGACTTTGCTTGAGGCAGAAGCGGTGGGAATGCCAGTGTTTTTCTGTGATCCAGATATGAAAGAGGTAGTACCAAGTGATGGCGCAGTGATAGCGACTGGTCCTAGTCCAAAAGAAATGGCAGAGGCATTAGACGATTTGATAAATACACCTTCTAGAATTGAAAAAATGAGTAAAGTGATGTTGAAGCATCGCCAAGAGATTTTGCAATCTACTCAGATTAAGAAGCTGCTTGAAGTTTACGATTCTGTAATAGACTAGTTAGCTTAACGCCGCGATTGTTGCCTCTAGTGGTTTTCCTGGGGTATAGAGATTCATCATGGCGATTTTGCAAGCTATATTTCCGCTCCAGATTGAGATTGGAGTGTATGGAGTGCTACTAATAGGAACAGTGGCAACCTCTCCGGCATTTGCAATGATGATTTTTTCTTGATGAAAAGTAAAAATAGTAACCGGATAGCTTAAAGTAAATTTATGCAAAGCCTCTACTGCTTGCATGATAGGCATGGAAAGCAAGAGCACTTTGGGATAGTAAATGGCACGGAACATTTTTTGTAGTTGGATCATTGAGCCAATAATAAAAAGTCCTTCTTCGCGGTCAACGATATTAGCCATCTCTGGCCCAAGCAAGTCTATGGTGTCTCTGGCTAATAAAATTTTGCTAGTAGAAGATTTGATGGCGTCGGAAATGGCAATAGTGGTAGCAGAATTTTTAGAAAAATCACCTAGGAGAATATTAAAATCGGTGTTTTTGAGAGAGTCAGATAGAAGTGGCGATTTATCAAAGGAGCCAGAGCTGGTAGAAGGGGTAAAAATAGCCGTTTCTAGAGGTGGAAGTTTGGTCTTGAGGCTATCTGGAAGGATGATTTTTAAGGTATTAATAGGATAGGTTTGCTGCAAAAATTCGGCACTTTTGATAATACTTGAGAAATTTTGTGAATTACCGCCAACAATAGAGATGGTACCAGTTTTTTGCTCTGGAATATTCCACTCTAAATTCTGATATTCTTTGGGAAAGAGATCTTTTTTCCAGTAATCCATTTTTTCCATAGGCATAGCGTTAAAACTCCAAGGTGATTGAAATAGGACAGTGGTCTGAGCCGGTAATCTCCTCGTAGATTTCAGCACTTTTTAGATTTGATTTTAGGGATTTACTAATAAAGAAATAATCTATACGCCAGCCGATATTGCGAGCACGAGCCTTGGCACGCCAAGTCCACCAGGTGTAACGACCAGTTTCTTCTGGATGCAGGTGCCTAAAAGTGTCAATTAAATCGGCGTTAACAATATTATCAATTCCCTTGCGCTCGGCCAGAGTAAAACCGGCGTTTTCTTCGTTATCTTTGGGTCTAGCGAGATCGATGGCGGTATGTGCAGCGTTAAAATCCCCACAAACGACTATGGGCTTTTCTTTTTCAAGGTCTTTGAGATATTGGAGAAAGGCTGGATCCCAAAGTTTCTCGCGAAGTCCCAGACGAGAGAGGTCATGCTTGCTATTAGGGGTATAAACATTGACCAGATAGAATTCTGGAAATTCTGCAGTTTGGACGCGGCCTTCTGATAGTGGGCTACCATAAGCGTCGTTATCCCAGTCGTGGGAGATGTTGATATCGTCCGAAAAACCGGAAAAATAATTTTTTGCAGGATGTTTAGCGAAAATGGCGGTTCCGGAATAACCTGGACGCTTGGCGGAATTCCAATATTCGGTATATTCTGGTAAGTCAATTTCGGCCTGGCCTTCTTTGGCTTTGGTTTCTTGAAGGCAGAGGATGGTAGGATCTTTTTGGCTGATAAATTTTTGAAGAGCGCCTTTAGTAACGGCTGCTCTAATCCCATTGATATTCCATGAAAATATGTTATAAACCATTAGTATTTACCTCTGTTGATATCGCGCTCTTTGATAGATTGACGCTTGTCGTATTTCTTTTTGCTCTTCCCTACGGAAATTACAAGCTTGATATATCTGCCACCGCCTAAAAGTTTGACTGGGATTAGCTGGTGGCCATCTTGTTTAGCACGGCTAAGTTCACGGAGTTGGCGTTTAGTAACGAGCAGTCGAATATTTCTGGCAGTTTCTGCGCCTAGGGTGAGGTTGCTAAGCCAAAGTTCATTATTCTTAATGATAACGAAAGAGCCTTTGAGTTGAACATGGTGGTCGCGGATACTTCTAACTTCTAAGCCGGTAAGGCTCATGCCACAAGTAAGTTCCTCGCCGAGTTGGTAATCAAACCGTGCGCGACGGTTAACAGTAACAGAGTCTGGAACTTTCTTCTTTTTCATGACTTAATTATATCACAGAGAGAATGTAGTATAATAGAACTATGAAAATTGCAATCGCTTCCGATATCTACTACCCAATGACTAATGGCGTAGCGGTTTTTTCGCACAACCTAGCAAATGGCTTAGCCAAACGCGGACACGAAGTATTGGTGATTGCGCCAAGTTTTAATGGTAAATATCACATTACTAAGGATGCAGAAACTGGAGTAAAAACGGTACACCTAACATCTATGCGGTTTCCGTTTTATCCAGATCAAATTAACAAAGTACCAGAGAAAAAGAAACTTTTTGGCAAGAGAATGCCAAGGTTAGCCTACAAGCATGGTATTTGGTGGAGCATAAATCCTTTTTCTGAAATCAAAGAGATATTAGACAAGTTTCAGCCAGATGTGGTACATTTACAGACGGCGGAGACTATTGCCTTAGCAACGATGCGTTATGTGCGGAAAAATGATGTCCCTTTGGTATCAACTGGGCACGCGTACCCAGATAATGTTACAGGGCAATTTAAGTTCTTAAAGCCGGTAAAAAAGCCAGTGGATGCTGCGGTAAGGACCTATATGGCAAGCTTTCTTAAGCACAGTGAATATGCTACTGTCCCTACGGAAATTGCGATTGATGGCTTAATACCAAAAAATCGTAAGAGATTTAATGTAACAGTAGAGGCTCTATCAAACGGAATTGATTTGTCGCAATTTCGTCCAGGAAAACCAAGTAAAAAGATTTGTGAAAAATACAAAATTGAATTAGATCGACCAAGGGTAATTTATGTTGGTAGAGTAGACCCAGAAAAAAGTATTGGTGTGGTAGTGGAAGCCTTTTCCAAAATCTTACCAAAAATTCCAAAAGCAGAATTTTTGATAGTGGGTGACGGAATAGACAAAACTGATTTGGAAAGACAAGTAAAAGAACTAGGTATAGAGGAAAATGTACGCTTTTTGGGAAGAGTGATGCCGCCAGATTTGCAAGAATTGTATAGAACTGGTACAGTATTTGCCACTGCAAGTGAAACGGAAACTCAGGGTATAGTATTAATTGAGGCGGCGGCAACGGGTTTGCCTTTGATTGCGGTAGATGCCGGGGCTGTGCGCGAGCTATGCCAAAACAAGAAAAACGGTATTTTGTGCAAACCTGGGAATGTACAGGCAATCACTAGAGCGATGACAAAGATTTTAACTGATAAGAGATTGCAAAAACAATATGGAGATTATAGTCTAGAGATTGCTAAAAAACACGATATAAACTACACACTTTCTAGATTTGAAAAAATTTACCAGATGGCAATTGAACTAAATAAAGAAGACGCAGCTATTTAGTATTAATGAATTTTTCGATAGCAGCGGCGGTTGCTTTGGGATTTTCGTAGTTGACTAAGTGTCCGGCGTCTTTGATGAAAGTAATGGTGCCACCAAGCTTTTTAGAGGCGTTTTTAGTCCTTTCTTTGGGGACTAGGCGATCTTTTTCTCCGGCAATATAGTGGATATCTTTGCCAGCAAGATCAAAGTCTAAAATACTATAATTGGCGGAGAATTTGGCTGATTTGTAAGAATCTTTTTTGCTAGTGCTATCAGCACCGCCAATCATGGTTAAATCAATAGTCTTTTTGTATAGATCTTTATCTTTGGAAACAAAGAAATATTTGGTGGTAACATGGGAGATGAGATGATTAGGAAGAACTGCAGAAAGTGGAGAGAGTGCCTTAAAGAAAGATGCCACTTTGACAGATATAGGTGAGATAAAAATGATTTTTTTGTTGATAAGTTCTGGGTAATTTTCTGCTACGGCAGCAGCAACGATGGAACCCATGGAATGTCCAATAAGGATAGGGCTTTTAATGCCGTTAGACTTAATGTAATTAGCGATAAACTCGGCGTAAGTTTCTGGAGTGTAGCTTTTCATAGAATTACTACCGGCTGGGGGAATATCTGGGGCATAAATATTGTATTTGTCTCGATCAAAATATTTAATGACATCCTCTAGACCTAAGTGATTACCTCTGAATCCGTGAATGAATAATAAATTTTGTTTCATTAGAGTAATCCTTTGGATTTTAGGGCTTTTTTGATGGCTGGACGATCAAAGCCAATAATTTCTTCGTCGTCGATAACGGTAACTGGTACACTTTTTAGATTCATATTTTCGGCATTTATTTCTTGATATTTAACGCCTTTTTTGTCGAGCCAAGCCATCAGCGCATGGCAGTAGGGGCACCAGCTAGTAGAATAGACCTTGACTTTCATACTAATACTCCAATGCGGCTTGCAATTGAGGATCTTTGCCGCTATTAATATCGGCGTAAGATCGCTCTACAACCTTGTCTGGCTCGATACCGGTTTTATTGATGGAATTACCCTTAGGAGTGTACCAATGATTGATAGTAACTTTGAGAATAGCGCCGCCAGAGAGATCGATTAGCTGCTGGACTACGCCTTTGCCATAGGTTTTTTCGCCGATGATGGTGGCTTTGCCGTAATCTTTGAGTGCGCCGGCGACAATTTCTGAGGCAGAAGCAGTAGCGCCATTAGTGAGGACAATAGTTTTCATGTCGGAGAGGATGGCTTGACCGTGGTTGGCGTAGATAGTTTCGTCGGCTAGGCGGGCGGATTTTTGAATAAGGACAGCTTCACTGTCTATCCAGAGAGATAGAAGATCCTTAGCAGCCGAAACATAGCCACCGCCATTGTCGCGCAGGTCGATGATGACCTTGTTGATTCCCTTGTCTTTGAACTCATTTGCAAAATTTTTGACGATTTGCCCGGTATCAGTATCAAATCTAGTGATATGGACAATAGCAGTATCGCCCTGATATTCTATATAGGCAGAAACATTGTTGATGTCTTCCCTGGTAAGGTTGAAAGTTTTTTCTTCGCCATCACGGATAATGGTGAGTTTTACGGAAGTGCCCTTCTCTCCACGGAGCTTGGTAGCAATATCGGTAGCTTCTTGCTGCCAAACTTCTTGGTCATTGATTTTGTAGATGATGTCTCCAGCGAGGATGCCGGCTTTGCTGGCAGGGTTGTCTGGAAGGGTTCTGACTATACGGACGTAATTGTCGCGAAGGGCAAGGACTACGCCGATGCCAGAGCCAACTTCGCCATGGAGAGATTTGGTGAATTCATTAGCTTCACTGCTGGTCATATATGAGGTATAAATATCTCCAACTGATTCAGCGATTCCCTTTTTGGCGCCTTCGATAGCGGAGTTTAGATCGACATTGCCATCGTATTTAGACACGAGAGTGTTATAGACCTCATTAAGAGAGCTCCAATCAACTGTACTACTAGTATTTTTGAATCCTAGATATGGTAAAAAGGTAGAGCTAAAAGTATTCCAGTTGAGGCCAACAAAAACTCCTAGTGCAAGTGTAATAAAACCACCAATAATGGCACTGCTTAATTTAACTCGTTTTTCCTTGTCTTCGCGTTTTACCATTATCTAATTATAACAGATTTAATGGTAGTTATCTAGATGTATGTATGATAAGCCAGATGGATTAGTAACTACGCCGGTAGAAAATGCATATGGATACCAGTTGTATTCTGAAATATTGAGAGTACCATCTGGATTGACAGATTCTACCCACATAACATGTCCGTAACCACCGTAACCGCTAACGGCAACAGTATTGGCGGCTGGAGTATTGTCTACCCAGATGCCGCTATATCTTTGTGCAGAAGAGGCCCACATGTTGGCGTTACCCCAACTCTCAGCACGGACTCTGCCGTGAGTATATTCGTAAACTTTCCATCCGGCATAGTCGACACATTGACAGTATAGTCCGCCATAGCCACCAGATTTCCAGTTAATGACTGCCCATTGTCCAAGTCCTTCATAAAGACAGCCATTACGCCATGGGTATGAGTCGTAGCCAGAGGTAGAGCGTGGACCACCAATATTACCAGAAGATTGAACTTGAGTACGCACCCATTCAACTTGAGCCAGCATTTCTTGATGTGCAGCTTCGGCATCAGCAGTAAAGGCGGCGGCGTTTTCACGATATTTAGTTGCGATTTCGTTTTGTTCGGCACGTTTTTCGGCTACAGCGGCTTTTTGACCTTCTTGTTCGATGATCAATCTTTCAACATCGGCTTTTTCGTTTTCTAAGTCAGCTTTTAGTTCCTTAATAGCTTCAATGCCAGCAGAAATTTGCGATTTGATGGTTTCATTTCTAGCTTGTTTTTCAGCGTAATCAGAAAGTGTATTAGACCCTGCCAAGATAGAAATAGGATTGCTGCTATTATCAAAATGCATTTGTACAAGAAGACTAGCAAGACCTGATTGTTGGGTATCAAGTTTTTCTTCGGTCTCTTTGATTTGCTGTTTAAGGTCATTAACCATTGCTACGGAAGTTTCAATATTTGCTTCAATAGCAGAAATCTCAACATTCAATTTTTCAATTTCACCCTCTACGGTAAGAGCTTCGTTAGTAGCTTCATTGGCTTTTTGACGCAGTTGATTTTCTTTTTCTTGAGCAGCTTTACACTCTTCGCTACGACAGATAGAATAGTCGGCATAAGCAGAGTCTTTAGGAATAAAAACCAAGGATACTAAAAGTGCAGGAATTGTTAGCAGGATAAAAAATCTTTTTATTTTAGTGTTGAGAGCTTTCATAAGCTCATAATAGCATAAGCGGAATGATTTGTAAAGCCCTTTAGATTACTTTCTGTGTTTGCGACTACCTCTATTGCCGCGAAGATATTTGCGAATGGCAAGTGAGGATGAGAATGTACCAATAAGAATACCAATAATGATAGTGATGAAGTAGACGACTACTAGCCAATTAGTTTCTAATATATTGCTGATAGCCGATACATTAATACCGTAATTTTCTAGATGCGGAGACAAGATATGAAAGCCAACATAGCTTAAGGTGGCGGCAATAATACCAGAAATAACACCACAAATTTGGGCTTCAATAAGGAATGGTCCGCGAATGAAACTATTGTCGGCTCCAACTAGCTTCATCATGTAAATTTCTTCACGACGAGAGAAGATAGCCATACGAATAGTATTAAAGATAACGAGAATGGAGATTGCGACAAATACTATTGATAGAATAATGCCGCCATTTCTGGCAATGTTTGCCCAGTTGGTAATAGTTTCAATTTCGGCGCGATTGACATCGTAAGTAGGTGGTTTGTCTTGGTCAATATTAGTGATAAACATGCGATCTGTAGTGACGATTTTCTCGATACTATCAAGATTGTCGATGTCATAGACTTTGATGCGCATAGTGGATTGCATGGTAGAAATCATCAGCTCGCGCATGGCAGGGTCGTCTAGAGCGGACATTAGGGATTCATCATCGGCATTATCTCTCAAAAAAGCATCGTATTCTTCTTCGGAGGTGGATACCTCTACACTTTTGATGTTTTCATCATTACTCATAGTGCTAGCCATTTGGCCTAGGGTAGTCATGGATGTGCCTGGCTTGAAATAGATAGTAATATCGATTTTTTCACGCATGGTATCAGCCGTGGAGGACAGAATAGCACTAGCTAGAATAGTAGTAAACAAGATAATGAGGGTGATAGTCATAACTAAAGTAGAGGCAATAGATAGCCAGATATTACGAGCAAAACCAATAGCCCCATACCTCAAGATGCGTGAGCCACTACGGAGCCTATGGACGCTGCCATTTTTGCTCATGGTTTTGAGATTTTTCTTGGTGGACTTTTCTTGAGCGTTAGCCATTATACTACCCTCCTTGAGCGATAACGACGCGGATCACGAACATTAGTAGGCGTAGTAGCTGGGCGAGCGGAACGACGGCGTGGAATACTGGAGCTAGGAGAAAGTGTAGCTGCTGATGTCTGTACTGCAGCAGCTTCTTTTTTGATTGGTCTGGCTGCTGGTGCGACCGGCGCAGATGCTGGTGATACTGGAGGTGCTGGAGCAAAGCTGGCAGTACGAATAATGCGTTGAGCTGGCCTTTGGATAGTCTTAGCGCCATCTAGACGATAAATGCCATGATTTTTCTGGTCGGCGACGATTTTGCCATCTTTGAGGGTGACTACGCGTTTTTGGAGATTATTAACGATGTTTTCATCATGAGTGGTAACTAGTAAAGTGGTGCCAAAATCATTAATTTTTTGGAGTAAATCAATAATTTCTGCGCGAGTGAGTTTGTCTAGGTTGCCAGTAGGCTCGTCGGCGATGAGAATTTTTGGCTGTCTAGCTACAGAGCGAGCAATAGATACACGTTGCTGTTCCCCACCAGAGAGATGTCTAGGAAACTTCTTGGCTTTATCAGAAAGACCAACTAGCTCTAGAACTTTTGGTACAGTCTTGTTGATTTCGTGATTGCTCATGCCGGCAATTTCTAGTGCAAAAGCGACATTCTCAAAAACGGTGCGTCCAGGTAAAAGCTTAAAATCCTGAAAAACTACACCTAGGCGACGACGGTAATGTGGAATATAGCGTTTTTTGACATAGTCTAGATCAATACCGCCGATAATAATTTTGCCAGAGTCTGGTATTTCCTCTTTGGTAATCATTTTCATGAGAGTAGATTTGCCGGCACCGGATTTTCCCACTAAGAAAACAAATTCATTAGGCTCAATATGGAGGGAGACATGATCAAGTGCTGGTCGAGAATCGCCAGGATAGATTTTGGTTACTTGATCAAGTAAAATCATAATATAAATATAGCATAAGCTAAAAACAAGTGCAAGTATAGGGCCAGTTACTTGAGCTGATAGTCTAGGAAGGCGTTGATAAAGCCTTCGATTTTACCATCTAAAACTGCATCAACATCAGTTTCTTCGTATTTAGTACGGGTATCTTTGACTAATTTATAGGGTTGCATGACATAGTTTCTGATTTGCTGTCCCCAACTGGCGGATTCGCCGGCGCGTAGATTGTTAATACTTTCTGCTTGCTGCTCGAGCTGCATTTGGACTAATTTGCCGCGCAAAATTTCCATAGCTTTTTCTTTGTTTTGGAGCTGTGAGCGTTCGTTTTGGATGGTGACTACGGTATTGGTAGGAAGATGAGTAATGCGAATTGCAGAATTGGTAGTATTAACACTTTGGCCGCCATGCCCACCGGAATGAAAAGTATCAATGCGTAGATCCTTGTCATCGATTTTGACTTCATCATTTGCTTTGATAATTGGCAAAACTTCCACAAGCGAGAAGGAAGTTTGGCGAAGATTGTCAGCGTTAAATGGGCTAAGTCGGACTAAGCGATGTGTGCCATGTTCGCTTTTGAGATGACCATAAGTATCAATTCCAGAAATTTCATAAACAGCGGTTTTGATGCCAGCTTCTTCACCGGCAACGCGTTCCAAAAGTGAGTAAGAAAAATTATTTTTTTCGCAAAAACGCAGGTACATACGCTCCAACATACCAGCCCAATCCATAGCTTCGGTACCACCAGCTCCTGCCGTGATACGCAAAATGGCGTTGTTATGATCGTATGGTCCAGTAAATTTGAGGGATTCTTTGAGACGATCTAGAGTTTGTTCTAGGGCAGAAATTTGCTCACTGATTTCTGCATCCAAATCTTCTTCTCCTAGCTCTAGCAATTCGGAAATATCGGAAATTTGGACTTTTAAAACTTGCCAAGGTTCCAAGGCATTTTTTAGGTGTGAAAGTTGCTCATTTTTTTCACGGGCAGACTCAGGATTTTTCCAAATTTCTGGATTAGCAACTTCAGCTTCAAGTTTTTTTAACTCCGATAATTTTTCGTCGATTTTTAATTTGTTATAGCTGTCGTCAAAAAGTTTTTTGATCTCTTCAAGGTGCTTCTTATTTTGCATAATTTAGCTCCAAAAGATTTTGCGCAGGATACTCTTTGCGGTAGTCAAAGGTTGAGGCCGGGATGTCAAACGGGAGATTTTTGTAGCCTGGTTTTTTCATATGGTAGGCGGCGCGTAACTCGTCGATTTCCCCTACACACTCAAATGGTTTCATGATACCATCAAGGCCAAGTAGGCCTTTGAAGTCATCGGCAAGTTCTGGTTTTTCAAATAATGATTCTTGGTTTTCAAAAATAGAGTCTAATTCTGCCGGTTCTAGAAACGGTGCAAAAAGAAGATAGGAATTGGCACATTTAGCGCATAGTCCACACCAAGAAAGCTTGGAATTATCGTTTCCCTGCTTGTAGTTTGCAACATTGCAGGAGCTAAATTGGTGTCCGTACTCCGCCCAGCAATTTTTGACAAAAAGTTCGGCAATTTTGAGTTCTGAAAATTGACGGATAGGTGAGCCAATTTTGATATTTTTGGAGATGTAGCGTCTGGTGTAGTCTGCAAAAAGCTGTTCTGCCTCCCAAGTTTTACTCCATTGATGGTTGACTAGCAGATCGCCGATAAAGGCATGCGGCTCTGCACCTTCGTGACCAATAGAAGTAAGGATGATGCTGTCGCCATTCAAAATAGCTTGGACTAGTAAGATAGCCATATTAATATAGGTAATTGGTACATGTCCATTTAATCCATTGGCTTTTTGAAGATTTTTGGTATCGATTTTGCGGATGATAATTTGTAGCTTTTGGGCGCCGATATGATCCAAGATTTTAGGGTAATTATTGGTACTAGAAATCATGGCGCCAGTCCAAGAGAGTTGGTTGTTTTGTAATATTTTGGAGACTAGCAGAGAGTCTTTGCCGCCAGATTCTCCGGCAAGGATGCCTTGGGCATGATAGTAGTCCTCATTTTCTGATAAAGTATTGTCTGGCGTAGAGCTTTGGAAATGGGCTAAGTTGTCTCTAGTAAGATCATTTTCGTAAGCAAATTGTGACAAGCCCTCTTGATATACTTTATTAAAGAAATTAGCCTGCCAACTATCTAGTGCATAGCTTGAGGTTACCTGGCTTGTAGGGTGAGATTTGTAGTAAGAAACGCCAATAATAATGTGGGCAAGATCTAGCGCACGGTCTAGAGTTTTGGCGTTTTGCCCTAAAAAGTCAAAATCGGTTTTTGTAAATTTGATGGTTTCTTGATATTCAATACTGTTGATATCGCGATAGTAAAAATGCGCTGTGAAAGTTTCCTGATCAAATTTGTGATTTAAAAATTCAAACATTATTTTAGGCCTTTTACATATTTTTGAAATTTTTCACCGCGGTCTTTGAAATTCTTAAACATATCAAAAGAAGCAGCGCCAGGAGACATTAGAACATTAGCATCGTTTTCTTCGGCGATTTCGCGAGCAGTGGCAACGGCAGTTTTTAGATCATCTACCAAAATGTATTTTTTGGGATTTTCGTGAGCGGCAAGCTGTTCTCTGGTTTCGCCAATTAAGATTACTTTGATGATGCTTTTGGCGGAGAAAATACGAGTTTTGGTGGCAGTGAGATCTAGTCCACGATCTTTGCCGCCAGCGATAAGCACCAGGGGTTTTTCTGCTAGAGCGGAGATAGCAACATCTAATGCGGGAAAAGCAGAAGAGTAATTGTCGTCATAATATTTTACGCCGTTTAGTTCCCTCACAAATTCTAGACGATGAGGTAAACCTTGGAAATTTTTGAAAGCGGATTCTAATGCAGGATAAAATTCTCCGGTTAGTAAATTTTCTATGTCGCCATTAAAATATCTAGCGGCAATAGCAAGCAGGGCGGCTTCGGCATTTTCGCGGTTGTGTTCTCCAGGCACTTGTAGGAGGTCTAGTAAAGCGTCCAGTTTTTTCTGTGCCGTGCTAGATAAATTCGGTGAATTTTTGGCGGAATTATTTATAGGATAAGATAGTTTTCTGGCGGCGGAATTTTCGGCGATAGAAATGGTAGTTTCGTTGTTGTTAAAATAAATAAGATAGTCCGTGTTCCCTTTGTAGCGAGCGATAGTAGATTTGGCATGGACATACTCTTCAAAATCTTTGTGGACATTGAGATGGTCTGGTTCAATGCGAAGTAAAACCCCAATGATGGATCCTTGGTGTAAATCCCAGAGCTGGAAGCTGCTAAGTTCGTAAACGACATTATCAAGTGCGGTAATTTTGTCAAGAACGTCTAGTGCTGGTGTGCCGATATTGCCGACTAAATAAGTTTTTGGCAGAGTTTTCTTGGGGTGTGCGCTATTGGAATTGGTACTATACATAAAATGATTGACGGCATTAATGATGGCGGTGATCATAGAACAAGTAGTGCCTTTGCCCTTGGTGCCACTAACGGCGATAATTTCTGCAGGACAATGTTCAAAGAAATATTTAGTGGCAGAAGTCCAGTAAGGTTTTTTGTTGGCAATTTTGTATTGGTCTTCGTTGCCAAGTTGGATGTCTTCGTTTTCAAATTCGGTATAATTATAATGAGGGCGGACAGATGGAGAGCGGAACACGACATCGAATTTTTCTAGGCCAAGATTTTCAATGTCTTCATCTTTGAAATCGTCAAAAATAGTGATTTCTATATCCTTAGGGGCGATATTCTCATAAGGGTGAGTTTTGAAATATTTTTCGACGCTCTTTCCTTCTACGCCATATCCTAAAATTGCTAGTCTCATATAGTATATTATACTATAAAAACTTAGATTTTGAGTTTGTCAGCCATTTCTTGGATGAGAGATTTTTCGCAAGAGCTAACAGCGACAAATCCGGTAATGCCGCTATCTTTGAATTCGCGGGCAAGATTAACCAAATGTTCTTTTTTGATAGATTTGATGATGTCGGGGATACGCTCGTAGTTTTCGATTTCACCGTTAGTAAAATAATTTTCAGCATAAAAGTCGGCAATTTGACTGGTGGTCTGAGCGCCCATTTGATAGCGGCCTAGAGCATAGGATTTAGCAGCTTCTAAATCCCCGTCTTTAATATCACCACTTAGGACTTTGGCAAGCTCTTTGCCAATAAGCTCAAATAAGGCAACAGCATCTTCAGTATTAACTTCCCCATCAAAATCCCATGATGAATTGTGATTAGTGTTAGAAAGACAACTGCCAATGCCATATACTAGACCGCGTTTTCTGGCTTGACCTAAAATCTTGCTATTCATAGTGCCGGTGAGGATATGGTTAAGACAATCAATTGCACGAGCTTCCTTTTCGTCTAGACGACGAGGTGCGATGAAAGAAAAACCAAAAGTAATGTTGCTGGCATCTTTTCTGCGAATGAGCACTGGCTCGGAATCATGTAAATCGTCGACTGGTACATCAAAACGCTCGCCTGGCTTTAGATCCCAGTCTTCGAGCATACGAATAATTTGTCGCTTTCGATGATAGAGCTTCCCAGCAATAATGAAGCGCATATTATTGGCGGTGTGGGTGCGGCGGTAATGCTCGCGAATATCTTTTAACTCAATATTGGAAAGTGTGCCGATGCGCTCTCTTAGATTGGGTGTAGTTTCACCAATGGCGGTTTGTAATCTAGGCCACAATAGTCTGGAATAATCGTTGAGGTAGCCAGTAAGTTCTGCACGGACATTCCCTTTTTCGCTTTTTAGTTCTTCTTCATTAAAGCGCGGTGTAGTGATAGCAATGCGTTTTAAATCTAAAATACGGCCCCATTCAAAATCAGCACATTCAGTTTCGTAGCAAACGGAAAAATCTGAAGTCCAAGCATTATGGTAAGCTCCGTTTTTGGTGAAATCTGCTTCGTAGGCCTGTTCGTCTCTATATTTAGCATTAGCCCCAAAACTTAAGTGTTCTACAACATGGGCGATTTCATAAAGCTCAGGCTTTTTGGCGTAGCGCATACCGGCGCGAAATTGCACTTTAGTGTTCATTACGGTGGATTCGGGTACATCAATCAAGAGGCCCCTAGTGCCGTTTTTGAGGGAGATTTCTTCGACGGTATGTTTCATACTGTGGCCCGAAGCTAAATTAGATGTTACTTTCTCTTCTTGCTATTTTTGCGCTTGGCCTTTTTGGCTTTTCTAGCAGCATTGCGCTTTTTGTTTTGGATTTTAGTTTTGTTTGGAGCCTTGGCTTTTCCAGAAGATTTTTTGAACTCTGAATCCAAGTTCTTCTCTCCAGCAGAAATTTCATTGACGCCTTTCTCGGTGGAAGATTCGGCCATTTTAGTAAGCTCAGACTCGTATTCTTCACCATCGGTGACTTGAGCTTCGTCGGCCTCTTGCTTGGACAAGCTGAGGATAATCTTGAGAACCTCTTCGCGGAGATTTTTCTGCAATCCGTCAAAGAGTTTTTGGGATTCATTGCGGTATTCTACTAATGGATCTCTCTGTCCTACACTACGCCAATGAATGCCTTCACGTAGGTGCTGCATGTTTTCTAGATGCTGCATCCAAAGCGCATCCAAAATTTTGAGGTAGATTTCACGCTCAATTTTGCGCATGATGTCAGAACCAAACTCAGCTTCTTTGGCAGCGTAAGCTTCCCTAACCGCGGTGGTGGCTAGTTTGGCGCGATCTTTTTCTTTGCGCATAGCACCGATGGTGTCGACTAAATCATCATCTAATTTGAACACGGCCTGAAATTCGGATTTGAAATTTTTGTTGACGCGAGAGCTGAATTTAGTCAAATCTTCGCAGGCGTCATTAATTAAACGCTCGATTTCGGATTCGATATTTTCGCCATCGAGAATTTTGCGACGCATACTGTAAACTACACGGCGATGGCGGTTGATAACATTATCGTATTGAACGACATTTTTACGGGAATCAAAGTTAAATCCTTCAATACGCTTCTGAGCAGACTCTAGAGTTTTGGAAACGGAACGAGTCTGGATTGGAGTATCCTCGTCTACACCTAGGCGGGCCATTAGCATTGCGATGCGGTCTCCTTGGAAAATACGCATGAGATCATCTTCGCAAGAAACAAAGAACTGAGTGGTGCCAGGATCGCCTTGGCGTCCACCACGACCACGGAGCTGATTATCTACTCTGCGAGAATCGTGACGAGCAGAGCCAATGACTACAAGACCACCGAGCTCCTTAACGCCCTTACCAAGTTTGATATCGGTACCACGACCAGCCATGTTGGTAGCAAGAGTGATAGCGCCTTTTTCGCCGGCTTTTTCGATAATGGCAGCTTCGCGCTCGTTGTTCTTGGCGTTTAGAATTTCGTAGCTGATGCCGCGTTTGTCTAGAAAATGGGCGATTTCCTCATTATTAGCAATGGAGTCGGAACCAACTAGAACTGGCTGGCCTTTAGCGTGATATTTTTCGATTTCATTAGCGATTGCGCGTAGCTTGCCAGCTTTAGTGCGGAAAATTAGATCGTCTTTGTCTACGCGTTTGATTGGGCGATTAGGCGGAATTTGGATGACATCCAGAGCGTAAATTTGCTGGAATTCTTCGGCTTCGGTGAAGGCAGTACCGGTCATACCAGAGAGCTTGCGATATAGTCTAAAGAAATTCTGGAAAGAAATAGTAGCAAGCGTCATGGATTCTTCTTTGACCTGGACACCTTCTTTGGCTTCGATGGCCTGGTGAAGGCCCTCATTGTAGCGACGGCCTTGCATGAGACGACCAGTGTGTTCGTCGACAATGATAACTTCACCGGAGTTGGTAACAACATAATCTTTGTCGCGCTTGAAAACTACTTCTGCGCGCAGAGCTTGATCCATGTGATAAACTAAGCGAGTATTCTGAACGGAATATAGATTGTCGATGCCGAGGATTTTCTGGACCTTGTCTACGCCGGCGTCTGTAAGAGTGACGGAGCGGTGTTTTTCGTCTAGAACATAATCTTCGGGAGTAAGTTTGGCGGCAATTTTGGCAAACTGGTAGTAAGCTTCTGGATTGTCGCCTGCTGGAGCAGAAATGATAAGTGGGGTACGAGCTTCGTCGATCAAGATTGAGTCAACCTCATCAACGATGGCAAAATTGAGCTCGCGCTGACGCAAGAATTTAGGCTCGTTGACCATATTATCGCGAAGATAATCAAAACCAAATTCATTATTGGTGCCGTAAGTAATATCGGCGTTATAAGCCTCTTTTCTGGAGCAAGGTTTGAGGTGGCGGAAACGCTCGTCTTCGTGTTCTTCGTTGACATATTCTTTGTCGTAAATATATGAGGCTTGATTGATAATGACACCAACCGAAAGTCCAAGAAAATCATAAACTGGGCCGTTCCAACCAGCATCACGCTGAGCTAGGTAGTCGTTGACGGTGACAACATGGACACCACGGCCAGAGAGCGCATTAAGATATGCTGGAAGAATAGCAACTAGAGTTTTACCTTCGCCGGTCTTCATTTCGGCGACATTACCTTCGTGAAGGACCATACCACCAATGAGCTGAACATCGAAGTGTCGCATACCCAAGATGCGATTAGTAGCTTCCCTAACAAGTGCGAAAGCATCTGGCAAAATAGCATCAAGAGCTTTTTCTAATGCGATGCCGCTTTTGTCGTCTCTGGAAGTTCCCTGGACATTATTAAGATTAACGGATGAAGATTTTTCTGATTTAGACTTCTTGGCTTTAGACTTTTCTTTGCTTAGTTTAGAGATTGCTATCTTACCTTGCTCTTTTTTGGTGAGGTCGGCTAGGCGGTCTTTTAAGACGCTAGTCTGCTCGGCTAGCTCTTTCTTTGACATTTCTTGATATTTAGGTTCTAGATTGTTTATCTCAAGAGTGCGTTTGTAGAGGCGTTTTAGGACTTTCTTTTGAGCGTCACCAAAAATTCCTTGGAGGAATTTGGTCATTGCAGTCTTGTCGGCTAGTTTGTCAGTCGGTTTCTTATCTTTTTTCATACTAACCTCGCTTAAAAATGGATTTAATTTTATTTTTGCGAAGATGAGGAGTGCTTTCTAGCTTGTATCTGCGGATTTGCCCCATGAGCTTAGCCTCGATAATGTCTATGCCAGCATAGACATTGGAAGACTCATCTCTAGCAGCAATAACTTTGCCACCTGGGATTTCCATAGCAGCGGCAATTTCGTATTTATTACCATGAGCGCGATCTACTTCGGTAACTACGACTTTGGCTAAGACATCTTTTTTGTTGCCACGAGGAAGATAACGATCTAATTTGCCAATGCGTTTGGTCGCATATTTTCTGAAGCTTTCTTCGACTTTGTATTTGTTCCCACTAACCTCAATTTTATCAATCATAACACTCCTTTTAATATATTATACTAAAGTTCTTCTCTATTGCCAAGATAAGGTCTAAGACATTCTGGGACTTTGAATTTGCCATCTTCAGTGGCGTAATTTTCGATGACGGCAACGAGGGCTCTAGCAAGTGAAATGGCGGTGCCGTTTAGGGTGTGGACGAATTCAATTTTGCCGTCTTTTCTCTTGACTCTAATATTGACGGAGCGAGACTGGAAATCTGTACAGTTGGAGCAGCTAGTAAGCTCTTGATACTTTTGGTTGACTGGAGACCAATATTCTAGATCGTATTTTTTGGCGGCTGGAGCGCCCAAATCTCCGGCAGCAATATTGATAACATGATACGGAATGCCAATTTCTTGCCAGATTTCTTCTTCGATAGCACGGATTTTTTCGTGGATTTCTTTGCTTTGTTCTGGTAGACAGAAACAATACATCTCTAGCTTATTGAATTGATGTACGCGAAAGAGGCCACGAGTGTATTTGCCATAAGCGCCAGCTTCTTTTCTGAAACAGGCAGAATAGCCAGCATAGAAAAGCGGAAGGTCTTTTTCTTCTAAGATTTCATCCATATGATAACCAGTGATTGGCATTTCGGCAGTGGCAATTAGGGCCAAATCTTCCCCCTCGACAAAGTATTCATCACTCTGTTTGGAGCTACGAGGAGCAAAACCAGTGCCTTCCAAAACTTTGGAGGATACAAGATCAGGAACGGTCATGTAGGTAAAGCCGTGTTCTAAAACCTTTTTCATGCCAAATTGAAGAAGCGCATTTTCTAGTAGAGCGAGGTCCCCTTTTAGATAATAGAACTTGTTGCCGGCGACTTTGGCACCGCGTTCAAAATCTACCCAGTCGCGAGAAATACAGTAGTCTAGATGGTCGACTCCAGAGGATTTGTTTTCTCCCCACTTGCCGACTTCTACACTTTTTTCTTCCCCACCAAGAGGAACATCATCAAAGATAATATTTGGAATGGTTTTGAGAGAATTATTTAGCTTGTTATCGAGCTCGGTAAGAACTGGCTCAACTTTTCCAAGCTGTTCTTTTAGAGCACGGCCTTTTTCGATTAGTTCTGGAGATGGTCTGCCGTTTTTCATTTTGGCAGCTATGTCATTACGCTCTTTTCTGAGACCTTCGATTTCGGTTAAGAGTTTTTTGCGTTCATCATCTAGTTTGAGTACGGCGTCAATATCAACATTATAGCCTTTTTCAGCGGATGAGTGCTTAACAGCCTTAAGATTTTCCCTAATAAAATTAACATCTAACATACTATCTAGTATAGCATATTTTGGCTATTTTGGGGCGGTATTACCAACCACCGCCGCCCCCGCCACCGCCACCGCCGCCGGAGAACCCTCCGCCCCCGCCACCACTAGAGGAAGAGGAGGATGAAGATGCAGGGTTGACAGATACACTATTGTAGCTAGTTGAGACGCGAGAATTGAAGCTATAAAGTAACCAAAGATTTCTACCACTATACCAATCGTGTTCATAGTCTGGATATTCTTGGTAATATTTTTCTAGTTCTTTGAGCCAGCTTTTTTCTAGGCCAAAAATGCAGGCGTATGGCAGTAGCTTTTCGTAAATTTTGACGATACCCTGGCCATCGCGAGGTGCTCCCTTGACTGACTGTAAGAAACGGAGGCGATCAGCTTCGGCCATCTTGATGTATAGTTTGAGGCCTTCGATGTGTTTGGAAGCTTCGATACCCTCTATGGTGCGCTTGGTATAGACGGAAGCCTTTGTGGAGAGAACAATAGTAATAATTAGTGATACGAATAGAGATGCAAATGGCGCAAAAATAATAAACAGCCCACCATAGAGAATATCATCTGGAAGATCACTTTTTAGCGCCAACATAAAGCCCCAGACAAAAGCAATGATAAATGTTGGAAGAATTAGAAGAGTGGTTGGCAGACTTTTGGTTACTTTTTCTGGAAGGAGGAGTTTTTTGGATTTGAGTGCGCTGATTATCTCGTCGTGATATCTCTTGGTGATGGCATGGACGGTGGAGGAATAAGATTGTCTTTTGACAGCAAATGCTTCCTCGATTTCTGGCATGGCTCCACCGTTTAAAATCTTGAGGGCGTCTTTTTGGAAATCGGTAAGGCCGGATTCGCTTATAAGCTTGATGCTCCAGTCTTTTTTGTTTTCGGAATCGTTAATAATGGCGATGTTGTGATTTATGGCCATTTCTAGGATAGTAGCGGTGAATTTTGCAGAAGTTGGCTTGATGCTGATTTCGGAGCTTTCTGCAACGGAAAGATTTTTAGGCGGTTCATATTCTGGTTTGACAAAATGAGATTTGGCATAGTGGCGTTTTTCTTTGGTAAGTTTTATGTAGTAATAAATGGCAAAAATGATTGAGAAAAGGGCGGCTACTAAGCTAAGACAAGAGATAATAAATAATGAGTAATCTTTTTGCGGAGCTGGAACATTGAAGGTACCCGGACGAAAATTAACGGCAAAAGTGAGGTTTTCTCTTGGTGAAAGTGAGGTAGTTTCAAAAGTAATGATGGTTTCGGCTTGATTCCCGGTGGTTGAATTAAGAGCACTAGAATTGTATGTGGTCTCATCGTTTGATGAAACTGTGCAACGGCTAGAAATGTTGGCATGATTTTCGTTGCTGGTGCCTTGGTAGCCAACATAGCAGGAAGTGCCACTGGTAAGGTTTTTGGCGATGTCGGCTGGCAAGTGGAGATTGGCTGTTAGCTTGTTGAACTTTTGGCTCCAGCCAGTGCCGTTGGTATCCCAGTAGAGTTCTTGTTTTACGGCATTTTCATTTTGCCAGGTCATAGCACCGGAAGGATCGAATTCGGTGATGACATTTTGGAAATCGTATTCTATTTCGTAAGTCTGCTCTCCGTGAACATAAGAATTGGCGTTACCAACATAGAAAATATAGCTACCTTTTTCGGAGTCACTTTTGGCAATTTCCTCTTTGGCGCCATTTCTTTTGACAGTGAAATTGAGACTAGATTTGTCTGGAGCGGTGAGGTTGCTGCCACCTTGGTTGGTGTATGGAATATAGCGAGTAATGCCGTGATTTTGATTGGAATCTGGGAAAACTGCTACCAGAGTTTCTTTGACATGCATTTTGCTGCCGGTTTCGGTTTTTTCTAGGTAATAATCAAAAGTAGCATCTTTGAAATAAAAATCTTGGGCACTAGCTGATACTGGATGGCAAAAAGTTAGCAGCGGCGTGATGAGTATTGTAACAAAAAGTCCCCAAAGTTTTTTCATATATTCCTCCTTCTCATGCTTTGATTATAGCATAGCCAATCTAGTTTTCGGAAATTCCAGCTTCTAAAATAGCTTCTTTGATAGCATTGGTGGATTTTTGAAGTTTGACGCCCTCTTCTTCGGTGAGTTTAACATCTAGGCGACGGATGATGCCGTTTCTGCCAAGAATGGCTGGGAAACCATTGTAGACATCGGTAAAATCATCATAAGAAGAGACTGTCATAATGCGACGCTCGTCTCCCAAAATACAATTAATAATTTTGGTAACACAAGCGCCGATGCCATAATAGGTGGCACCTTTTTTGTTGATGATTTCGTAAGCCTCTTTTCTGGCGAAATCTTCGATTTCTTGGCGTTCTTTGGCGCTCAATATTTTGTTTAGCGGCATGCCGCCCATGTTGGCGCTGGACCAAAGTGCAAATTCAGTATCGCCGTGCTCGCCAATTTGGAAAGCGTGGACGGATTTTGGGGCAACGCCAAGGCGTTCGGAAATGCGATAGCGAAGTCTAGCAGAATCTAGTACGGTACCAGAACCAATAACTTGTTCGTGAGGCAAACCGGAGTAACGCCAAGTGAGATAGGTCATAACATCCATAGGATTAGTCACTACTAAGAAGATGCCAGAAAATCCGGAGTCCATGATTTCTTTGATCATATCTTTGAAAATGGCGGAGTTTTTCTTCAAAAGGTCCATGCGAGTTTCGCCAGGTTTTTGTGGAGCACCAGCAGTAATAATAATAATATCGCAATCGCCGGCATCTTTATAAGTACCGGATTTAATTTTCATAAATGATGGTGAAACAGCCAAGGTATCTTTAAGATCCATAGCTTCACCTTCTGCATCTTCTGCAACAATATCGGTAAGTACTAAATCTGTGACGGCAGTGCGTTGGTTGACTAGACAGTAGCCAATACTAGCTCCAACATTACCAGTTCCGACGATCATGACTTTGTTTGACATAGGTGCTCCTTTTGTAATACTTATGGTAATTATAGCACAGTTATTGGCTCCACCTTTACAAATCTTTTCTGACTGGTTGGCTCAAATCAAATGGGAATAATTATTCCCATTTGATTCGCCAACAAACAGTCAGAAAAGTTTTTGTAAAGTTGGAGCTTCTCCCCTTCTCCTTTTCCCGTCGGTATCCGCTTTCGTATGTGTATTCTGGTAGTTTTGAATGGACAGACGGAACATTATATGTGCAGGGGCTTGGTTCATATTGGTGGTCTAGCACGAGTAGTAGTAGCATTGCGGCATATTTTCTTATACATGGGAGCAATGACTTGAATCCAGCAATCGCCAGAAACAAAGCTCTTGGCTTTACTCTCCGCCGGCGGAGAGTAAACCCGACGGCCTTATTATTGCTATCCTGGGGGCGGAGATTGCTACTATACACGTACAAGCTGTACGCGTAACTATCACTGTCGGCTGCGGTAGACCACCAGACCCCGAGGGAGTCCTGGTAGTCCAGGTTACCATTGCCCCAGTAGTAGCGGCCTGAGAACACATACGAAAGCGGATACCGACGGGCAGAAGTGGAGCGGAGAGGATTTGACTAGTTCTGTAAGCTTTAGTATAATAATAGCAAGTCAGTGTTGTATTTCTAGAAAATAAAACACTAACTTGCTGGGTTTGGGAGACCTTGCTAGCGGTGAGGTCTCTTATTTTGTGACTTTCTTATAATCTTCTTTAGCCGAATAACGAAGCTAAGTTCAATCATAGATTATTCCTTTCCTAAGAGATACCTAATCATGCATCTAGAATGGATCTTTTCAGTGGCATCCCTCCACACTCCCACCATGTTGTAGAACATAATGCTTTGCAGATGCCAACGAATTGCCGTTTTTAAACAATATTTCCTAAACATATTCTACTTAAGCACACTTTTTCATCCTATCCAAGCACGAGCTTGATAGAAAATTTATTTAAGCGCAAGCGGAGAGCAAACCCGTAGGGCTTACTATAGTTATTCTGGGGGAGGAGACTGCTACTATACATGAGCAGGTGGTACGCGTTACTATCACTGAGGGCTGCGGTAGACCACCAGAGCCCGTAGGAGTCCTGGTAGTACAGGCGACCATTGCCCCAGTAGTAGTTGCCTGAGAACACATACGAAAGCGGATACCGACGGGCACCGGTGGAATAGTAGGAGGGTGCCGATAAAACAGGGTTACTTCGTGTTTTATATATTATTCGCGAGATTTAATAATTGGGAATGGTACGCCTTCGCGGCCGGAAACACCTTCAAGTAGCCAGAAATTACGCTCGGAATTGCCCCAACCACAAGCTGGCGGCATGCCGTATTCTAGCATTTCTACAAAATCCATGTCTAGCATTTGCGCTTCGGTGTCGCCAGCATCGCGGGCGGCCTGCTGCTCTTTGAAACGAGCAAGTTGGTCTAGTGGGTCGTTTAATTCAGAGAAGCCATTGCCCATTTCTGTGCCGGCAATAATAGGGTGGAATCTCTGGGTGACAAGGGGATTTTCTGGGCTAGTTTTGGCTAATGGTGAGAGGGCTAGAGGTTCTTCTACTAGCCAATATGGTCCGGCAGAAGTCTTGCGAATTAGTTTCCATACAGCATCAATTAGGCGAGCATTAGTAGCAGTTTCTAAAGTATGCTCCAAAGATTTTCTGGCAGATTTGTCGTTTTTGTCGGCGGATTTATTGAAATCGTCTAGTAAAATTTGCTTCAACTGTTCCCTGTCTGGATTAAAGACATCGACATCATATTTCTCTTTGAGAAGATCGGCATATTTGATGCGTGGCCATTTTTGATCAAGATTGATATCAAAACCCCCAACATGAAATTCTAGTGTGCCCCAAGTTTCTTTGGCGACATATTTGATCATTTCTTCGTAGAGGTCCATGCCATCTTCGTAATCTTGATAGGCGGCATAAGATTCAAAAGCGACATGCTCTGGGAGGTGCTCGTCGTCAATGCCTTCATTTCTAAAGCGTGGGCCGATATCAAAGACGCGTTCAAACCCACCGCCAAGTAGGCGTTTTAGTGGTAGTTCATGAGAAATGCGAAGGTAAAAATCTTCGTCTAGCGCATCCATGTGGGTGACAAATGGGTTGGCGTCAGCACCACCAGTGGTATGCTCCAGAACTGGGATGTTGATTTCGATAAAACCGTGATCTAGCATGAATTTGCGAGTAGCCTGCCAGAATTTGGAACGGCGTACCATACGCTCGCGAACTTCTAGATTGACATTCATATCAACATAGCGACGGCGGAAACGCTCTTCCTTATTGGTAAAGCCATCGCGGCCAGGAAGAGGGCGAAGTGCCTTAGTGAGCAGGCGGACTTGGTTAGAAAAGACAGAAATTTCTCCAGTTTTGGACCTGTCAACTGTGCCGGTGGTCTCTATGAAATCGCCGGTATCTAGGAGCTTGAGGTCTTTGATGGATAGTAGATCGGAATTGCCCAAGTTGGAAATAGTGTTTTTCTCTCCATCGTTAGTCGATGCCTTATCTTCACTATCTCCAACTTGCTGCATAAAGATTTGAACTTCGCCGGTGTAATCACGAAGTTTGATAAAAGCGAGCTTACCAAAACTGCGGATGGCGGTAATGCGGCCAGCGATGGTGACAGTTTTTCCTTTTAGAGAGTCAAAATCATCTAGAACAGCGGAAATTTTGGTGTCACGGTGTGACTTAGCAGGATAAGGATTGATGCCCCGCTGCTTTAGTTCTTCTAGTTTTCTAATGCGCTCATCGCGGTAATCGGCTAAAGTTGTCATACCCAAAATTATAACATATCTTGACAATATAAGCAAAGTGTGGTATAATGAAAGTATGGAGTGGCCGTAAGGGGCCGTTTTTTATTCTATAGAGACGATTTTGCCCTTGTTGCCATTAGGGAGGGCGTAGGTGTCACCAACTTTTTTACCCATGAGGGCTTGGCCGATAGGTGAAACATCAGAGATGCGACCATTTAGTGGATCGGCTTCTACTGGGCCAACAATGGAATAGGTGTGGCGTTTGCCAGCAAGAGTAACAGTGACAGTGGCACCCATAGAAATTTTGTCATGAGAAGTATTGCGGATGATCTTGGCACTTTTTAGGATGCCTTCAATTTCGGCGATGCGATTTTCTACGGTTTTTTGTTCGGCGCGGGCGTCAGTATATTCCTGATTTTCTGAGAGATCGCCAAAAGAGCGCGCGGTCTGGAGGCGTTCAGCAATTTGAGGGCGTCTAGCAACTAGAGTTTTCAACTCTTCCTCTAGATCTAGTTTTCCTTGTTTGGTCAGATTAACGGTCTTTTTCATACGAATGTAGTATATCTGTCATTTCTTTGATTGTCAAGAGTTTTTGCTGGCCGCTTTGGCGCTCAGTATATTCGACACTGTCTTTTTCTAGGGTTTTGTCGGAGATTACAATGCGATAAGGAATGCCAGTGAGCTCGGAATCGGCAAATTTTTCGCCAGGGCGAAGATCGCGGTCGTCTAACAAGATATCTTCTGGGAAGGCCGCTTCCCACTCTTTGGCAAGCTCGGTGGCTTTTTCGCCGATGGCTACAATGTAATGTCTGTATGGAGCGATTTGCTCTGGCCAGACTAAGCCTTTGTCGTCGGCAAATTTTTCGGCGATAACACCCATGACACGGGAAACACCGATACCGTATGAGCCCATATAAACTAGTTGCTCTTTGCCGTCTTTGTCTGTGTATGTGAGATTTAGTGGCTCGGAGAATTTGTAGCCCAGACTAAAGATATTGCCGACTTCGGCAGCTTGGCAAGATTCTAATTCTTCCCTCTTGACACCAAGATCGGCCAAGACTTCTTCGTTTAAGACCTCTTCGTTTAAGACGACGGATTTGTCATGATTGTAATAAATAGTGTCCTCACCTACTGGGAGAATGGTCTGAAATTCGTGGCTGTATTTGGAAAAGGCACCACCAGAAGCAAAAGTTTGATAAGTGCAGTCACCCAAGCCAAGGCGCTTAAAAATAGTATGATAGGATTTTTCTACTTTGGCATAAAATTTGTCATGTTCGGTTTTGTCTAAGTTGAAAGAATAGAGATCTTTCATCAGAAATTCACGAGTGCGCATAATGCCAGATTTGGCGCGAAGCTCATTTCTGAATTTGGTCTGGAATTGATAAAAACTAGCTGGGAGATCTTTGTAACTTTTGATGTAATCATGCATCATGGCCGTGCCTGGCTCTTCGTGAGTTGGACCAAGGCCTAATTCCCCACCGGCAGAAAGCTCAGTCTTGAACCAAATATCCATGCGTTCAGAGTTCCAACGCTCTGTAGCCTGCCAAGGAGCAGGATTTTGCAATGCAGTCATCTGGATTTCTGCGCTGCCCAAGGCGTTCATTTCTTCACGGATGATATTTTCGATTTTCTTGAGGGTCCTGAGCCCAAGTGGCAAAAAAGTATAAACGCCAGCTAGCTCTTTGTGGACATACCCAGCACGAACAAGATACTGGGCGCTTTTAGCAGTCTCGTCTTTAGGGGCGTTTCTTAAAGTTTTAACAAAAGATGTACTTAGTTTCATAGGGGTATTATAACATATCTTTGGGATTGCTGATAGTGTGAGCTTTGGCTCCACCTTTACAAATCTTTTCTGACTGGTTGGCTCAAGTCAAATGGGAATAATTATTCTAGGCAGCTCTGCGCCAGAATTGACAGTTCCGTACTCGAGCTGTAGAATAATTATTCCCATTTGTTTCGCCAACAAACAGTCAGAAAAGTCTTTGTAAAGTTGGAGCTTCTCCCCTTCTCCTTTTCCCGTCGGTATCCGCTTTCGTATGTATGGTCTGGATTCTTCTATTATGGAGATGGCTATCTATATACTCAGGGAACACGGGGTGTATGGTGGTCTGCCACTGCAACTACTGACATAAATGCTTCTTATCTAAACTTACTTCCCGAAAGTACTTCCAATGGCAATAATAACAAATCTTACGCTTTTACTCTCCGCTGGCGCAGCGGAGAGGAAAACCGAAGGCCCTACCATAGTTGTTATCCTGGGGGTTGAGACCGCTACTATACATGACCAAGTAGTACGCGCCACTATTACCGTTGGCTGCGGTAGACCGCCAGTACCCGCCGGAGTCCTGGCCGTCCAGGTTACCAAAGTCCCAGCGGTAGAGACCTGAGTATACATACGAAAGCGGATACCGACGGGCAGATGTGGAGTAGGAGACGCAGCGGAGAGCGAACCCGTAGGCTTTAATAGTGTTATTCTGGGGGTCGAGACCGCTACTACCCATGCGCAAGTAGTACGCGTTACTATCACTGCTAGCCGTGGTAGGCCACCAGCCCCCGTAGGAGCCCTGGTAGAACAGGCTACCATTGCCCCAGTAGTAGTAGCCTGAGAACACATACGAAAGCGGATACCGACGGGCATAGTATGGAGCGGGAGACACAGTGGAGAGCAAACCCGAGGGCTTTATTAACATTATGCTGGGGGAGGAGAGAGTTACTATCCATGTACAAGAGGTACGCGTTACTATCACTGCTGGCTGCGGTAGACCACCAGACCCCGTAGGAGTCCTGGAGGTACAGGTCACCATCGCCCCAGCTGTAGCGACCTGAATATACATACGAAAGCGGATACCGACGGGCAGTATTGGAGCGGAGAGAGAAGCCATATAGTTTGTTGTTATGACCATCGCCCTGAAGGTAAGTAGTTGCCAAAATCATATAATATGCATTACTGCTATCGTATGCTGTAGCGGTCCACCAATGTCCTAATGAATCTTGATTATACAAATAACCACTCGCCCAATAATAGACTCCAACTTGATTTACATACGAAAGCGGATACCGACGGGTATGGTTGAAGACGAAGCGCCACACTTGACTGGGGGCATAAGCTTTAGTATAATAATGAGCAAGCAAGAGATGTATTTCTAGAAAATATATTCTCACCTGCTCGGTTGTGGGAGACCTTGCTAGTAGCGAGGTCTCTTAGTTTTTAGAGTCTTTCTGACTTTGACAAATCCCCAAAAGAGACTAATTTCTATCATTAAGCTTGCTCCTTTCTAAGGATACCTAGCATATCTAGAATAGCCATTCATTGGCACCTCCACACTCCCACCACAATTTTTAGTAGTGTTTGCCGTGCCAATTAGACGCTAATTTAGCGCAGCACTCCCCAACCAAAGCCTACTTAAGCACACTTTTCTTTCCTATCCAAGCACTAGCCCGATAGAAAATAATGCTATTGGTAAAATAATTAATGCTATTGGTAAAAATAGCGGAGAGACAAGCCATAAGTTCTATCTCCTTCAAAAATGCGTCGTGTATCAAGTGTAGCTTCAAGCATACCCAAAAAATAAGTCTGGCTAGCATTGTAGGCGGTAGCTGACCACGCGTTACCACCCGCGCCTTGGCTAGCACCCATATCACCGTCTCCCCAATTATAGCGCCCAGCATACACATACGAAAGCGGATACTGACGGGCACCGGTGGAATAGAAGGAGGAGGCCGATAAAACAGCCCCCGTGTTCATACCAGGATCCGCTTTGTATTTAATATCAAAATCCAAGTCCGGCGATGAATATAAAATAAAATGCAACAGCGTTTTTTAGCATGTGTAGCAAGATTCCTGCGTAGATTGTGCCGGTGATTTCACGAAGAGCGCAAAGGACGATACTGAGTGCAAAGACATTTACTCCTACATTCCATTGTCCATGCATAATTCCAAACACGACCGAAGTAATTATAGTGGCGATGATGATACCAAGGAGATTTTTGCGTTTTGATTTTTTGCTTTGCCCTTTTTCGGTGACAAGTTTGGCGCGTAGCTTGCCATATAGGAAACCTCTAAAAATAATTTCTTCGGCGATAGGTGCGACTACTACAAGTACGGTAAGTATTAGATAACGGTCTGCACCTAAGACACCCGTATTGTAGCCGAGATTTTGGGTTTCGTTGGCATTAAACCATGGAAAAGCAGAAAAAATATTAGTAATGAGGGCTCCAAATATGAGGTAGACGATAAAGCCGATTGGCGCAAGTGCGATATCCCCCCATGTAGGTAACTCAATGATGCCGAGCTCTTCTAGGTTTAGCTTTTTCTGTTTGGATAATCTCCATGGTACTAATATAATAATAGCTATAGAAACGAGGTAACACAAAATAGAATAAATACTCTGAAGCGCGGAGGAATTGCTGGTGGGATGAAAAATCCAGATGATGAGATTAGCAAGAACGAGTTGTGCGAGATAATAGACTAGTCCAACCCAGGATGTTACGACGATTATGGATAAAATAGTCTTAGCAACTTTGTGTGTTTTTAGGTAGGATGTTGTTTTTTCTAAGAGCTTTGATTTTTTGTTCATTTTGGCCTCTAAAAGTTAGAAAAACCTCAAGATATCAAGTACGGTGATAATGGCAATGAGGATAAGTAGGAAAACAAAGGTGCGTGAAACTAGGCGCTCTTCTTTTTCTTTGGTAAGGACTTTGCCGCGTAGGCGATAGAAAGCAATCATAATAAAGCGGCCACCGTCTAGCGCTGGGATAGGCAAGACATTCATACAGGCAAGAGAGATAGAAATAAGTGCAGCTAGAAAAGCAAGGGTAGTTGGGCCGGATTCAAAAGATTTAGGAAATAGGATGCCAATGATACCAACTGGCCCAGAGACAGAGTCACCGACGAATTTGATCTCGCTTTGACCTTCAGAGCGGATACTTTCGTCAGTATTAAATTGTTTGATAATGCCAGAAAAGAGTGATTTTAGCATTTCGTAGAGACCACGATAGGTTTCTCCGGTGAGCTGGACAGTACTAACTGCGCCAACGATAGGTGCAGACCAAGTAGAGTGATAGGTAGGAGTATTAGACTGAGCAAGATAGACGCCCAGGCGGTATTCGGAGCTAGAATCGTTGAGAGTAATGTCTACAAAATGAGGCTCAGTTTCTCCCTCGCTAATAACTTCGTAGGTGACGGTTTGGCCAGCGTGATCATGATTATAGTCAAAGATATCAGAGCTGGTGATGACTTCTGTGTCGCCAACCTTGACGATTTGATCGTTAGCTTTGAGATTTGAATGTGCGGCTGGCGAATCTTCCATGATTTCTCTGATAGTGACAATGGACGAATTGACATAAGTGTCTCCAGGCATGTGGAACTGGTTGTCCATAAATTCTGGCATGCCAGTCCAGGCCAAGATGGTAAGAATTAGAAATGCTACTAACCAGTTCATGGTGACGCCGGCAAAGAGGATTTTAGTCTTTTGCCAGAGAGAGGCGTTACCAAAACTATGTGGACGCTTATCGCTGTCTGATTCTCCTTTCATTTGGCAGAAGCCGCCAATAGGCAACCAGTTGATGGAAAAAACTAAGGTTTTTTGAGGCTTTTGCCATTCTGATTTTGGCAAGCGGAGCCATTTTTGAGGTTTTTTGGATTTGTCTAATTTTTTGCCAGCCTTTTTCCCTTCTTTCCATTTGATGTATTCTGGATTTTTAACCCAAGAGATAGCGCGTGGCGGAAAACCAATGCCGAACTCTTCTACTTCCACGCCATTTCTTCTGGCAGCAATAAAATGGCCAAACTCATGTGCGACTACTAGCGCCATAAGAATAAAGAAACCAATGATAACTCCAAAAACAATATTCATATGCTTATTATAACACAGAGTGCGGATTTTAGTGATTATTTACCAAAGCGGCGCTGACGAGAATTGAATTCTGCAATGATGTCGTCTAGGTCAGAGACTTTGATGTCTGGGAAATACTTTTCTAGGAACAAAAATTCGGAATAAGCAGCGCGCCACAGCATAAAACCAGAAATGCGTTCTTCCCCAGAGGTGCGTACAATTAAATCGCAAGGTGGTATTTCTGGATGATAGAGGCTGTCCTCGATGTCTTCCGGAGTGACCTCAGTATTTAGGTCTGACAAATTGGCTTTAGGATTTGCTTTTGCCTTTTTCTGAATAAATTTAGTGACGGCATCGGCAATTTCCCATTTTCCGCCATAGTTAAAACAGATACAAACAGTGCCATTTTTGCCATCTTTGGTAGTTTCTTCGGCTTCTGCTAATTTTTCCAAAATATCTTTAGGTGCAGGATCTTTGCGGCCCAAAACTACCATTTTGATACCTTTTTTCTGTAGTTTTTTAGAAAGTCTGGTAATATTAACGCGTAAAAGATCCATTAGGTAAGCCACTTCTTCTTTGCTCCGGCCCCAATTCTCAGTAGAAAAAACATAGAAACTAGCAAACTGGACGCCTTTATCAAAGATAGCTTCGGCGATTTTTTCCATTTGAGAAAAGCCGCGACGGTGGCCTTCTAGAGTGGGCAGGCCTCTTTCCCTGGCCCAACGGCGATTGCCGTCAACAATAAAACCAATATGCATACTAGATTCTCATGATTTCTGCTTCTTTTTCTTTGAAAGCAACATCAATTTTGTCGGTGTATTCCTTGGTGAGATCGTCGATGTCTTTTTCGGCGCGTTTAGTAGCATCTTCTGGAAGTTTGGCTTCTTTGATGTCTTTTCTGGCATCTTCACGGATGTTTCTGATACCGATTTTGGCCTCTTCTACTTTTTCCGAGGCGGTTTTTACGATTTCTTTGCGGCGTTCCTCAGTAAGAGGTGGAATAGGTACGCGGATTACTCTGCCGTCATCTGCAGGATTGAGGCCAAGTGTGCTATCTGCACGGATGGCGCTTTCGATATTGCCAATATTGGCGGGATCAAACGGAGTAACAAGCAACATGGTGGCATCAGAGATAGTAACATTGGCAACTTGATTTAGTGGCATAAATTGGCCATAGGCTTCTACTTTGACGCCAGAAAGCATATCAGGGTGAGCACGGCCAGTGCGGACTTTTTTCATTTCGTCATTAAAACGAGTAAGAACAGTTGTCATTTTTTGCTTTTCTTCGTTGGTGTCAAACATATAAAACTCCAATTATTATATTTAAATTATAACATAGGAGATGGAATTAGTAAAAATTAAATGATAAAAATGACAGAGTAGTAGACTGCAAAAGTGGCCAACATGGCAACACCTTCTGCACGAGTGATTTTGTGTTTGGTGGCAGAAAAGATAAATAGCAAAATAGTGGAAAATATGAGAACGATGAGGTCTATAACTTGGAAAGAGGCTGGAGTAACAGTGCCAAAAATAGCAACTGGTATACCTAATACCATACAGATATTAAAGATATTAGAGCCTAAAATATTGCCGAGAAGCAAGTCAGTTTCACCCTTTTTGGCGGAAACAATAGTGGTGACAAGCTCTGGCAGAGAGGTACCAAGAGCAATTACAGTAAGAGAAATAAGTCTTTCAGACATGCCAATATGAGTAGCGATTTCGGAAGCGGAATTTACGACTAAGTCGGAGCCAAAGATGATGCCAGTTAGACCAAGAATTACGATAAGAATAGAAGGTAATAATTTCCAACGAGGTGATTCTTTTGCCTCTTGATTTTTGGATTTTTTATGTTCTGATATAGCAGTATTGATGAGATAGTACAGAAAAATTGCAAAAAATAGCAAAATAGCAAGACCATCAGAACGCGCGATCCGGTTGACACTTGCCGCATTGATCCTGATATCTAAGAACAAGACTACTAAGAGAGTAGAGACCAAAACAGTAATAGGAATTTCTTTTCTAATAGTGTTGTTTTTGATGCGAAGTGGGCGAATAACTGCCGCTACGCCTAAAATTAGCAAAATATTAATGATATTACTACCGATAACGTTGCCAAGGACCATATCGGTATTACCCTCTGCTAGCGCTTGGATAGATACGGCAAGCTCTGGCGCGCTAGTGCCAAAGGCGATAATAGTGAGGCCAATGAGGATTTTAGGAACTTTGAAATTAAGGGCGGTGCTAGATGCGCCGTCAACGAAGAAATCGGCACCTTTGATTAGTAAAACAAATCCAACAATCAATAAAAGAATTTGAGGAATAATCTCCATGTCTCAATTATAGCATAATCTCTATGAGTTTGTGTTTTGAAGTTTGACCTTTGACGATATTGATATTGCTTTTGGCGGTATGGAAATGCTTAGAGAGGATTTTGATAACATCGGCATTGGCCTCGCCGTCATGAGCTGGCTTGTGCGTGCGGACAACAATAGCGGAATCATCGATTATCTCGACCGATTCGGTCTTGGAATTTGGTTTAACAAGAACGCTATAAATCATGTGATAATTATAACACGAAGCGAGTTCTACAGTATAACACGGGGGCCTACATAAAACAGGTCTACTAGAGTACGAAGCGGGTCCTGGCATGACAGTGGTTTCTGACTGCTGACTTGGAAAGCAAAAATGTCATAATTGGTAAACGGCAATAATATACATTTTTGCTTTCCAAATCTAAATAATCAAGCAGTCTAAAACCACTGTGCATGCCA
>JAFRCG010000001.1 GCA_017404515.1 Candidatus Saccharimonadota bacterium
AGGAATAAAGCTACTAAACCTCTTTAATAAATATCCCCCATAGCTACTTTTTGACATAAAACCTCCTATAATTACCTCTATTATAGCATAAGCGCAGTAAAAAAGCGTTGTATTTTTTACAACACTTACATTTTTTCGTAGGTTGAGATGTTGGCGCGAGCGTATTTGCGTGAAGTTTGGAGTTTTAGGCCCTTGAACAGATTAGCTGGAGGTACCAAGCCAGGGTGAGAAAGCACTAATTTTCCTCCAGAAGCGAGTAATTTGTTAATCTCAGCTAGGCTAGAATTGGCTCTAAAAATCTCTGAGAACTTATCATAGGATGGATCTATCAATATTAAGTCATAAATCTTACCTTCTATTAATGCGTAGTCGAGGAAAATCTCTACATTTTGAGAGAAAATTTTGGCTTGATTTAAGACTTCGAGAGCTTCAACATTACTCTTGATGGTTTTGACAGCTTTGTGGGAATTTTCTACAAAATCTACCTGTGAAGCTCCACGAGAGAGCGCCTCAAGACCCAAAGCCCCAGAGCCAGCAAAAAGATCTAACACTGTGGCCCCAGAGATTTTGAATGAACCATCGTTTGAGCTGGCAAGCGAGTTAAATAACGCTAACTTCTCTCGGTCGCCCATAGGGTGAGTAAGCTCGGAGTTTGGCGAGATTAGTCTGCGGCCACGAAAAATTCCAGAGGTAATTCTCATTTTTCTAGCTCCTCTTTCGTTGGCAAGCTTGCAAGCCAGCCAATAGTGATTATTTTAACGATTTCTGGCAGTAAAATCTGGCGGGTTTCTAGGGCTAATTCTGCGTTCCAACCTTTTTTCCTAAAACGATCATACATTTTGAGATGGTCGATTTTGGCAAGCGAAGCATAGAATTCCTTTTTGAGATCTAGTGTGGAGTAATTTTTGAGCTTCTCTAGCTCCTCTGGGGACAATTTCGGGAAAAGACGTTTTGAAGGTAATGGTTTTACCACCATAGCACAGCCATATTCAAAAGCAATATGTTTGCTCATGACGCCTTCTACGCCCCAGTAAATCCAGTTGTTACGAGCTGATTCAGCAAAGGTTTTACCATGCATAATTCCCTTAACTGGTTGCCCAAAAATCGTGACATATTCTTTGTCAGACATTAGCTCGGAAACCGCTTCTTGGTAGGGGTAGTGATGAGCTGGAGTGAGACCATCCGTTAAAGCGTGTGCTAGCCAGGCTGCCTCAAAAGCAGCGCGAGTTTTATCACCCTTAAGCAGAGCTTCGTGAAGATTGTGATGACGGTCCATGATATCTTTTATCAGCACACCATCATCAGCATCTGGAATGATAAAATGCGTTGGCTCATCTTTGCCGGGGCTTTTTCTTTTTAGACCATCGGGGCCATTGGCTCCCTCAAAATAAATGATTTCTCTAGCCGAAGGAAAACTTAGGAGCGTTTCCTTCTCTGGGATATTTCCTCTTTTTGGTCCCCTAATTAGCACCCACTCTGGGGCGAGTTCAGCAAAATATTTTAGCGCTGCACGATCAAGCTTCTGGTGCGTACCAATAAGGCGGCCAGAATGTTTAGAATTTTTGAGCAATCCGACAGTTGAATACATAGCTAATTTAGAGTAGTTAGTTGTTGATAGTGGGAAATCCCCGACATTAACTCTTTATAGTTTAGCATAATTTCTGGGTTTTTGGAAAAAGCGCCAGCTACAGCGGTAGCCTGTTTGGAGGCGGCGGAGATTAGTTTGGTGTCGGAAAGCGTGGCGATGCGAAGGTCCAAGGCGCCGTGTTGAAGCGAGCCGTAGATCTCACCTGGACCACGAATTTTAAGGTCGGCCTCAGCTAGATAAAAACCATCTGTGCTTTTTTCCATTTCCCTTAGACGCCTAGTTGGCAAATCTTCAGAGTTAGTCAAAAGAAAACAGTAACTTTTAGCCTGACCACGACCCACGCGACCCCTTAGCTGATGTAGCTGAGCCAGACCATAATTTTCTGCGTCCATAATTACCATTACGGAAGCATTTGGTACATTTACGCCAACTTCCACTACGGTAGTGGAGACCAAAATGTCAATTTTACCCTTAGAAAAACGCTCCATGATTTCATCTTTTTCGGCCGGCTTCATACGCCCATGGAGGAATTCTATGTGATATTTCGGGAAAATATGTTTTAGTTTTTCTGCTTGTTTCTTGACTGAGGTGGTTTCTAATTTAGGGCTATCTTCGATATTCTTACAGATCCAGTAAACCTGGTGGCCTGCCTTAATCTCCTCTGTAATTTTAGGATAAAGCTGGCTTTCTTGATCAATATTTCTCAAAATCTCAGTCTCAATTTTTTGACGACCTTTTGGCAGTTCATCAATAACTGAAATATCTAGGTCGCCGAATATTGTAAGCTGCAGCGAGCGCGGAATTGGTGTAGCAGTCATCGACAAGAGGTGTGGCGCGATATTATCAGCTGATTTTTTGATATTTCTGGCGGTCTTTAAGAGCAACTTTTGGCGCTGATCAACGCCAAAACGGTGTTGCTCATCGATGATACAGAGTGCTAAAGAGTAAAAATTCGTATCATCGGTAATAATCGCGTGTGTGCCGATTAGGAGATCAATTTTGCCACTTCTCAAGTCCTTTTTGAGCTGTTCTTTATGCTTAGTCGCCCCTGTAAGTAAGGCTATTTTCACCCCTAGAGGCTCTAGGAGCGATTTTAAGCCCTCATAATGCTGGGTGGCCAAGATAGCCGTGGGAGCAAGAAGAGCGGTCTGATAGCCGTTTTCTTTGGCCTGGAAGGCCGAAATTGCGGCAACCACAGTCTTACCCGAGCCCACGTCTCCCTGGAGCAGCCGGCTCATCGGGGTTTTTTTCTCTAAATCTTGGAGTATGTCCCAAGTGGCTCTTCTCTGAGCATTAGTTAACTTAAACGGCAGGCTATCCACGATTTTCTTGGTACTTTTTTGGTCAAATTTCAGGGTTTCTGCCCTTAATTTGCTATTCTCCTGCTTGGAAAGTTTAGCCGCCAAGAGCAGCTCGAATAATTCCTCGTAAGCCAGGTATTTTCTAGCGTTTTTCACTTCCACCTCTGTATCTGGGAAATGCGAAGAAAATAGCGCATCTTTTCTGGCTCCCTCATAGACAAAAGCTGGACGCGTAGATTTTAAGGGGTCGTTTTTAAACGTTCCTGGCAAAAGGTCGGGAATTTCTGCGAAAATTGGACGAAGGTTCTTAAAAAACTTATTAAACTGAGGCGGTTTGATGCCAGACTTCTGCCTATAGATAGGGTAAATCGATGATGATTTGTGCCCTTCACCAGTATCTTCCGCCAAAATTGCTGATGGTGATGTAATCTGATAACGACCATTTTTAAGATTATACTCGCCGGTGAAATAATAATCGCGAGTCTCATCAAACTGCTTAGCGCGATAGGGTTGATTGAACCACACTACGCGCACCGCACCAGTATCATCGCTAATTTTACCAGAGGTAATACTGAGATGGCGACGACGAGCAAAGCGCGTGTCTAGGTCAGAAATTTTACCCCTGATTACCACTTTTCCAGGTGTGAGGCTGCCGATTTTAACCAGATTTTGGAAGTTTTCATAATCACGCGGCAAAGTATAGAGCAGATCGCGGACCGTAAAAATACCAGCTTTATTCAAGCTTTCGGCAGTCTTTTCGCCAATACCTTTAACTTCTGTAACCTCCGCCAGCAAATTCATGTTGTTATTATAACATTTTTGGCTGGGCAACAAAAATGCATTATTGCGCCATGTCTTGAGACAAAAAGTGGCCCAGAAGCATTGCCTCTGGGCCTTTATAGAGAAGTACGTCCCGCCGCTTTGAGGTATTTAGAGCGTCCATGCTCTTTCATACCCGTCTCTCGTGAAGTAGACCACCCTAGATCATTTCGTCTACTACTGTCACTAACCCCAAATCAATGAAGCTAGCAACTTCTTTCACTCAAAGACTTCCGCGGCCCCCGCACTGAGGCGGACCGTTTTTGGGATAGTTGGAGCGTTTCTGGAAATCTCTACGATTTCGATCTCCTGGCTAGCTACCGGCTGGTTATGATTAACTACAAAGCCAATCATACCTATCACGGTCACCAGTAATATGGTGATCATGATGCTAAACCGGTTCTGCTCCCGGCGCTCCTGATCTTCTCTCTTCAGTTTCTCTGCTATCTGGAGGTTTTCTTGGTTGCTCACCTTTTATATACCTCCTTTTCTGTTTTACGCTTTCTCTCAATTCTTCTCTCAATTCGAAGAGCCAGCATGTTAGCAGAGAATACCGCCGTAGGCAGCACTATAAAAAATAGTGTCTGGCCTAACGACAATGTTGTGGTGGTAGTAATGTCCATCATCATATTTTACACCCCCTTTTGTGTAGCTTGATGACCTTACTATCTTTCTATTGTATCACGGACAAGCTTATTTGTCAATACCCTTAAAGCTTTTCTCTTGATTTTTGCGCCATTCGGCCACTTTTTTGTGGTTTCCAGAAAGCAAAACTTCGGGTACTTTTTTGCCACGAAATTCCTTAGGCTTGGTGAACTGAGGGGCTTCAATATTATCGCCATTTGAGAAGCTTTCTAGATCAGCAGAGGTGGTTCCACCTAACACACCTGGAAGCAAACGGACGATGCTATCAATGATAATTAGCGCTGGAAGTTCTCCGCCAGTAAGGATATAGGGGCCAAGACAAATTTTGTGATCTACAAGATCTAAAATACGAGCATCGTAACCCTCGTAGTGTGGACAGAAGATAATATAGTGTTTAAAACTATCTTCTCTAATAGTGCCGGTTGCTTTGCCGCGAATACTTTCTTCTACAGCGTCAACTGAAGCGTCTGGGGTCTCTACCCCAGCGAACTGACGAGCTAAATCTTCAGTCCAGAGCATGCCATCTGGGGTCGGCAAAATCACCTCTGGTTTTTCTCCGCCAGCTTCCTCTGCCTTCTTTATAGTCTGCTCAATAGCGGCATAAATCGGCTCCACACGCATCACCATGCCATCGCCACCTCCATAAGGAGTATCATCGACAGACTTATGTGGGCCGAGGCCAAAATCGCGAAGATTGACAAAGTCAAACTCCACGATTCCCCTATCTTGAGCTTTCCACATCATAGAAGTATTAAGATAAGGCTTGATCGCGTCTTCGAATAGAGTAATAATCGTGAATTTGACTTTTGGCATATTGGTGTTATTTTAACATATTTTGCAGATAAATACTAGCTAGCATATAAATTGAATTTAGCGGCATGGAAAAGGGGCGAACTTTTGTTCGCCCCAGC
>JAFRCG010000005.1 GCA_017404515.1 Candidatus Saccharimonadota bacterium
GACAAAGTTGGAGGTAACTTCTTCGCCAAGATAGATTCTGTCATCCTCGTTGAGGCCAGACTTGGTGGAAGTGTAATAGTTGTACGGAACGTTGACTTTGGCGGTAGAAGATTGCTCGCCTTCATCTTTCATACCAGTGGAGTAGTCGATAGTTGGCTTGAAGAAGCTTGGACCGCTTGGGCCAGTGCAATCACAGGAGCTCTGTCCTCCTCGTCCACTTTGCGGACCAATATCTGTACAGTTAATGTCACAATCTACCCATGGATCGTCATCTACGCATGTTTTACCATGTCCACCACCTGGAATATCATATTCTTCCCAATCTTTACAATCATAGCAATGCTTATATAGTGTTTGCCTCCAGCTAGCACAACCACAGCCTGTTCGGTCACAGTCTCTTTCAAACGTAGCTGTAGTACTTTCTTGATTTGAACCCATATCACCGGTATGGTTAGTGATAAGCCCCCAACTATTTGCTCCTGCACCAACCGCCGCGTCTAGGGATTGGAACGGGTTACTCCTAACATTAACGTTATTCTCTGTTAAGAAGTTGTATGATGGATATGGCGAGCTTTCTTTGTCTTTGCTTGCTTTATAAGGTGTGGCTGTTTCTGGATTTTGGGTACAATTTTTACAATCGCCAGTTTCATTATGTCGCCACATTTGCCAAGCAGTAGCCCTGTTATACTTAATGGTTTGGGAAATGATTCCGTAGTTATTGGACACATCCGACATGACACCACCGTTATTAGCGATAGCTGGACAAGAACCTTCAGCGATACCTGGGATTTGGTAACCTGGGCTAGTGTAGTACGGAGTGAAATCGTAGATAGTACAAGCATACTTGCCGCCATCTTTTTGGCCTGGAGAAAGCACAGTAAAGGCATAGTCGCCAGTTTTATCGACATTGCTATCAGAAAAACCTACACCGGTAGCGCCGATAGTTTGTTGATGTGGATTGGATAAAATACGTTTCAAATCATTAGTACCACCAGAAATTACTTGCTCGTTTTCGCCAAAGAGATACTTTTCGTTCTGAGTGGCGGAAAGTGAGAACCAGACCTCATCAACAGATTTACCAAAGACCCTTGCATTGGCGCCTGGATAGATTGCATAAGGGCTAGACGAGTTACCACGACTACCGCCAACTGCGCCGACACCCCAACAATATTGAATCATGAATTGCACAGTGTCACCTGGGCGAGCCCAAACTTCGTCGGTCCAACCGGTGCCGGTGGTCATGTTCTGGACCTGAGCCTTGCCTTCTGCCCAACCGGCGTGCGTGCCGATATGACAGCTCATGAGTGGAACTGGTGGGACGGTGATGGCAGGAAGTTCGGCGAGGATTTCGGCAACCTCTGCATCGGTAAGATTCGCAACGAGACCATTGAAATCGCCAAAGTAATTGAATGATGAATTTAATAAATCATCTATAGTCAATGCGCCTGATGCTAATAATTGCTCGTATTTCGCAAGAAGGCTTGGCTCGTTCAATCCTCTAGCGTTCTTACGGTAGGACGTCCCGTATACTTTAGTTGCATAATACGCAGCGGCAAACTCCTTCATCCAAGTACCATCAGCCTTAGAAATACCAGCGACTGAGATTGGCGCAAGAAATTGACCTTCACTCACTGGAACTCTACCATTAGTTGAATTTAGAGAACCATTTCTTCCCGCAAAAACACCATATACATAAACTGTTGTACCTGCAGGAGCATCAAAAGTCATTCTAGTCGCTGGTATCTGGATGGCACCATAACTGTATCCAGAAAAATCAATATAGCCAGATGCTGGAACGGTCATTGCCACCCAACCGGTATCTCGGCTATTGATTATGCCATTACATGTCCCGACACAATTTCTTGCAGTTCCGCTATTACTGCTACTTTGTCCTTCGCCCTGAGTAGCCCTACTAGTCGTCTCTACTGGGTGGTAGTCAGTTGATGTACCAGAAAGTTCGTCTGCCCACACCTGTTGACTCACGTTAGGCCAGAGCCAAAATAGGGCTATTTCAAATAGTATAATGGTTGCTCTAAAAGCCATTTTCTTATTCTTCATTTGCCCTCTCCGTCAATTCATTTACGCCTGCTTCAATATCCGCATTGATCTCTTCATCAGTAACCAAACCGCCTACGCCACCGTTCTGGTTTTCTGGTACATCTAGCGTATCCATCAAGCCCTCGTATTTATTGGATTCATCTAACTCCCCTCTCCACATATAAATCCAAGCAAGTGCATCATAAGCGCTAAACTTCTGCGCGTCAGTCACTGCGACATTGGCTAGAGTCAAGGCATCACTTAAGGCTGCGTCATGTCCGCCAGCTTCGTAAGCTAGTTTTGAACGGAAGGCGCGAGCTGCAAAGATTAAGTCCATATCATAATCTTCATCAGTCATGTCCATGATGACAGTGTTCATAAAGTATAGGGCGTTTTTGTAGCCTTCGGCAGTAGCATTGCCATTACCATCGTAAACAAAGTTATAGGCCCTTTCCTCAATCTCATCAATAGCAGAAGGAAGACCGAGGCCATCATAAACTTCGTGGCGGTCTTTCTTAGTCACGTTCACAATGATTGTAATTAAAATTGCTAGAATCAAAATTCCAGCAATGCTTGCTAAGATGATGATTAAGCGTTTTCTGTGGGGCTGAGCTTGCTTTTCTCGCTCTTTAGCCTTCTTCTCAGAATCGTTTACATTGATAAAATAATCTGGTTTTTCCCTACTGCCAATATCTTTCGATTCAAAAACTTTGGCACCCGTAGAATTTTGACCTTCTTTGTCCATGCTTTTATTATAAACGTAAGCGGAAAAATGGTCAAGAAAATTATGCTAGTTTGTTTGTAGAAACTAATTGATAAAGGCCGGTGCTTTTATCAATCTTAAAGGTTAATTCCCATTTTGGTAAATCGTTCATTCTTTCTGCCGCGTTAAAGTCGGTTCTAAGACCTAGGGCTTCACCATCACGCGCCAAACCTGGATAAATATTTCCATTTTCTGAGGTTACGGTAAAGACGCCTACGGTCGCTTTTAGGGTGTCATTTTTCTCAGATTGGTAGGCTTTATCCAGCACTACACAAGTATAAACCTCTGGCGCAGCACAGTTACTTGAGGCCACATAGATACCATCTTCGTTTTTAGAAATCTTGCCGTCGACCGTTTCGTAAGTGTCTCTTTCAGTGATGTTTTTGTCGCTACCAAAGAATGATTGATAAACTTCGTTAATATAGTCGTATGGGTAACCGTTGTATTTTTGGGAAACTAAAAAGTTTATTACTATACGTTCTCTTAGCTCATCGCTAAAATCTTTGGCGTTGACTTTCCCATCTGCAAGCGAAATGTCTTCAGAATTTGTACATCCACCCTTTGCATCAAAAAAGTACCTTTCCATTGGCACGCCAATGATTTCCGCATCTGGCGCAATCTCCTTCATTGGGGTGGTATTGAAATTAATTAGAGTAATTACTAAAGTTGCTACAAGCGCGATAATGAGCACGATAAGGCCAACTATTGGCAAAGAGTGTATGATTTTCTTTGAACGGCTGCGAGTTTTAGTGTCAGTTTTTGACTTAACGTTTTTTCCAGATTTCTTTTCCATACGCTAATTATAACACAAAAAGCATAAGTGACTTAAAATAGTCTCGCTATCTTAAGCGCCAAAAATAAATGACATCCACTGTTCAAAATTATCTGGTTCTTCAACCTTATCTTCTACGATGATGTTCCCGTGCTTGTGCTTAGCGATATCGGAATTTTCTGGGAGATAAATTAGCACTTCCCCATCACCAATTTTATTACGCAGATCACGAGCCGCAAGTTCTTGATATTCTTCTGAAGCATAGTATTTGTTCTCTAATTCTAGCTCTTCGATTTCTACTTCTAGGACGGCAAGCTCGTTTCTACGCGCATCAAGACGTTGCTCTAGTTCCCAGTTTCTACTCATGGCAGAAATGGCACCCCAGGTCCAAATTAGACAGAGTCCGACGCCCACCAGAAAAATAGCGTGCTCCTGAGAAAACCAACGCTTGATACGGTAGCCGAGGCGTCTAAAACTTGTTTTTATTCTTTCCATTTACGCTTTTTTATTATAACATTCCGTGTTAAAATAAGTCCAGTTAATCTCAAAAGTTGCGGGCGTAGCTCAGGGGTTAGAGCAGGCGGCTCATAACCGCTTGGTCGTTGGTTCGAACCCAACCGCCCGCACCATTTTTTGTGCTAGCATCTTTACTTTTTTGGCAAAGTGTGGTATAATAAGATAAGTTGCACATTTACATCTCATTCTTACATCAAGGAGGAAAAGACTATGAAGAAGATACATGCAGTTGTGGCAGTTGTTATGAGTGCGATTTTAGCACTCTCACTTACCGCGTGTGGTACGCAGGCGGTAACCCCAGAGCCTGCGCCCCAGCCTACTGTGGAAGCGTCTGCTGAGGTTGAGCCGGCTCCGGAACCGGTCAAAGAACCGGAGGTGGAAGCATCTTCTGAGGAACCGGAAATGGTGGAAGAGCCCACAGAGGAGCCCGCAACGGAGGAAGCAACGGAGGAACCTGAAGAAGCCGAAGAACCGGAAGAAGTTGATCCGATGGAAGCGCTGATGGAGAGCAATATGGGTAAGTATATCTCCGATGGGGAGTTCGACATCGAACAATTTGCAGGGGACGCAGGGGCATCGTTTTGGGCGGTCACTAGTTACTCATTTGCGCTTATCTATGATGATTGGTTCGTGCAAGCAGGAAATGGTGATTCGCACCCTGACATTGGATACGTGACAATAGGCAAGTGGGACGAGTCGAACCCTGGGAGACATAATCTGTGCACCTATAGTTACCTTTTCGCCAGTGGAGGAGATATCAATATAAGCGACGAGGCGAAGAGCATAAACGTTCCCGTCGAATGCATCATTCACCTGAAGGATATCGTCGACTTTGTTGATGAGAACGGAGTCGATGTCGCACCCGACGTGTCTGGTACAGACTTCAAACCTTGCGATCCCATGGATGAAACCATCCAGTACTAATCTTGATGTGCAACGAAAAGCCCTCGGAAGTAATTCCGGGGGTATTTTCTATGTGATATAATAGATGCAACATGAGTGGGCTAAACAAATACGAGATAAAAAAGTCTCTGAAGTCCTTAAGGCAGGTGAAAACTTGGCAGCTTCTGATTATTTTGGTGCTTTTGCTTTTCATCTACGCTACTCTCCTTAGATTTGATCATATCAAAATGACAGATTTAAAGGCAGCAGTAACTACTGCCGACGAATCCGGTAGTGATGAGGAAATAGCTACCGCGCTCTCTAATCTCAGAGATTTTGCGATTAACCACACTGTAATAAACATAACAGAAAAAAATGGCACTTCCAATGTAACCTTTGGGACAGGGCCGATTTACCTGGAACACCAATACGAAAGAAAGGCATCCGAAGCATTAGCGGCGGCCGAACAGCAGGCAAGCACTGACGAAAATCCTAACGGCAATGTTTTTGCGAAGGCGATGGAAGTTTGTAAGCCGCTTGCTATTCAAAACGGTTGGGCTTGGAATAGCCAAGGATACCTTGATTGTATGACTGGGGAGATTGCTAAATACCCTACCACAGAAACAATAGAAGATAGTTTTATGGCTTCTCTTCCCTCTACGGCGCTCTTTCGCTATGATTTTGCATCTCCAATCTGGACACCAACATTGTCTGGGCTAATTGCCATCATCTGTCTTATCTTAATCTTTGTAATCTTAATCAGGGCCTTCCTCTGGTGCGTGCTGCATCTTGCCTTAATTTTTATAAAAAAATAGAAAAACCTCTTGACATCTGCCTCTTGAGGTCATAAGATAAGAATATATATCAATTAAGGAGGAAATATGGCCTACCAACATACTAACAGCAAAGGTGTTACTTACTACCTACGTCAGTCAGAA
>JAFRCG010000024.1 GCA_017404515.1 Candidatus Saccharimonadota bacterium
TTGATTATTTAGATTTGGAAAAAGAAAATGCATATTCCTGACGCTTGCCAGCGTATGGCATTTTCTTTTTCCAAGTCAGCAGTCAGAAACCACTGTGCATGCCAGGACCCGCTTCGTACTCTAGTAGCCTGTTTTATACAGGCCCCCGTACTTATATCAGGACCCGCTTCGTATTTATTTCTTTTTCAACGCTTCAGTATTTGCCACCAATCTTGCCTTAAACGCATCCTGTGCAGCTGATTTCTTTTCGTTGTCGCCCTTCCAGGTCTCTAGTGCTGGCATTTGTAAGGCTCTAGAGAAAGAGAATGTTACTGGCCAAGGGAATGGACCGTTATTGGTTACTGCCTGGAGATTGTTTGTGGCTTGTTCTACAGTTTGGCCACCAGATAGGAACACTACGCCAGCCACATTTTCTGGTACATGAGACTTGAGGATATCGGCGGTAGCTTTGCCAACTTCTTCTGGAGTAGATTGAATTGGATACTTTTTGCCAGCCAGTATCATATTGACCTTGAGGATAGTAGCGTCTAATTTAACTCCAGCTTTGGCTAATTCGTCGAATAGGATATCTAATACTTTACCAGTGGTGTCTGCACATTGTTGTAAAGTATAGTTTCCATCGTACTGCACTTCTGGCTCTACGATTGGCACTAAATTATTGTCTTGACAAATCTTGGCATATTCTGCAAGTAACTGGCAATTTTTGAGAATCGCCATGTCAGACGGTTTGCCAAGGTCAATATCAAACGCTGCGCGCCATTTGCAGAAGCGCAAACCTTGTCGGTAATATTCCGGTAAACGCTTTTTGAGGCCATCAATACCTTTGGTGTATTTTTCTTCGCTGTCAGGGAAATTCTCTAGGCCCTCATCTACTTTTACGCCCGGCACAATTCCATGTGCAGTGAGGAACGACACAAAATCTCTACCATCATCAGACTTTTGACGGGTAGTTTCGTCAAATAGAATCACTGCATTAACATATCTTTCTAGCTCTGGTGTAGATAGCAACACATTGCGATAATCTCTGCGGTGTTGTTCGTCATCTGGAATCATTAATCCTTCAAATTTTTGATGGATGTTTCCACCAGATTCATCTGCAGCCAAAATGCCTTTGCCAGCAGACATCATAGTAGCTGCCACTAAGCGAATATCAGTTTCCTCAGTTTTTTGCGTGTCAGCAGTTTCTTTAATTTTTTCTAATGGCAAAGTGCCAGATAGGGAAGAACCTTCTGCATTGATCTTAGCGTATCTAAGAGCATCTTTTACGGACATACCCTTAGCTAGTGCACCAAATACAGTAGCCGCAATAATAGAATGCACAGTAAGATGTGTCATCAAATCGGTGCGTTCTATTCTCCAAAGCTGTTTGTGGCCATTCAAAGAAATTTCTTGATCGGAAATATAGCATACAGAAACGCCGTCTTTTGTGTCTTTTAGATCCTCGTCTGTAAAGATCATATCGGCGAGCTCTAGCAATTTTTTGTCTGCATCAGTAGGCTCTTTTGGTGCATATACTGCCACTCTCGTGCTTCTGGACATTGCTAAAAAGTTTTTAATTTCTTTGACTAATTCATCTGTCACACCAGCGGAGCGATCTACAAAAATCCAATCTACTGCCTCATCTGGCATTACCCATTTGGTTTCTGCTCTTTCGTTTGGTACTAAATAGGAAATTTTGTTGCCATGACACAGCATGTAACGGTAACAATCGGCCTGCTGATTGTTGGAGATGATTTCTCCTCCGGCAAAGCCTAGTTTGGCTCCGGCAATTCTGGCAGAAAAATCAAATCTATTTAGCACTTCCAGTGCTACTGCCGCCCCACCATAAATACTAATACGACGGAAGAATTTGTGCGAACTCCCATCAAAGCCAAGGTCTAGCCATGGCGTGCCACCCTCGTCCACCTCAAAATTATTTAAGCGTTCATCTAGTCTTAGATAAACATCTTTTAGGATATTCCCAATTATTAATATGTTACTCATATATTTAGTATAGCATAAGAATAATTGAAATTAATAAAAAACCTTCTGAGACAATGCCTCAGGAAAAATCGTTGAACAACAATATTTCCTGGACTATAAGCCTGGCCGAGCGACCTTGAACATGTCCAGGAAATATGTTGTTCCGATTTTTGAGTTGTTAGTTATTATCTAACTTCTACGCGTATTCTTGGTAAAGACTTGCCAGAGAAATGAGTTTTCTTGGTTTTGACAAAAGTTACTACGCCATCTTTGGCTGCATGGATAGTATAATTTCTAGACATATAAGTACCAGGACCAGCGATTTTAGTGCTGCCAGTTTGACGAACTAGGACTTCACCATTTTTAACTTTTTGGCCACCAAAACGCTTTACGCCAAGGCGTTGACCAGCGTTATTGTGGATATTCTTGGCGGTACCGCCAGCTTTCACATGTGACATATTATTTCTTCCTTAATACTATTATTTCTCGAGCCACAATTTGCCCCTCTCGGTAATATAACAAATCTCTCTGACTCAAGTTATTATACTTCTCTACATTATACCCCAGTTTATCTACCTCGTCAAGTATTTTCAATCTATAATAGTACCCATCTGACCTCAGCCATGCTGGTATAGCAATTACCACTGGCGTTCCTGTTTTAATCTGTGTTCCTAAATTTTTCAAAAATCCCACGATAATTGCTTTGCAATCCTGCGAAACAGTTTTTAGCTTGATTTCTACCGGTGGCTCTGACATTGGTGGCCCCAAATAAGTTTCGCAGGCCACCGCATCAATTGGTTGCTCCCAAGAAAATTCGGTAGCATCACCTAGAGCAACAGAGAATCTATTTTTCTCAGGCTTATCATTCTGTAGCCACTCTAGGTTTTTCTTGGTATATTCCACTATTCGCTCATCCGCATCGGTGCCATAGGCAGAATATCCCATCAGCATTGCCTCCTGCAGGACTACGCCCGTTCCACAAAACGGATCTAATACCCTAGCCCCTTTGGGTAGGTCCCCACATAGGTTTAGCAAAATCTGTGCTAATTTTGGTGGCAGCATCCCCACCTTGGCATCTCTGGCTGGACGCTTTTGATCGCGGTCTCTATAGGCATTGATATTTTGCACACCAATACCAATAAACCACTGATTGTTGTATTTTATAAACTCAATGTGCCCAGCTTTTTCGCCAAGTTGATTATGAAACACTGTGGCCGAAGATAGAGTTGCGGTCTTGTTTTCCAAAACACGCACACTTTTGCCGGCTCTTTTTAAAATTCGCTTGATTTTTAGGGCTAACTGCTTCGTTTTATGTAAATTTGCACCCTTAGAATAATCAGAAATTCCAAAAACAATTTTCCCGTCAAAATTTAGATTTTGCAAAAAAACTTCTGGTTTTTCTTCAATTTTCTGAGCTAATTTTGTTGTTCCGCCTAGCCTATTGATATTAGGGGTTTTTTCGCTAGCAAAGGTTGCTAGTTCTGGAGAAATTTGCTTGACATCAGAAAACAAACTTTCGAGTTCGGCTAAAGATATTTTTGGTTGCCTACCAAGCACGGCTAAATACTGCATATCTACCACATATTATATAATAAAATGCTATAATAGTATATATGAGTAATAGAGTTCCATTGGCAGAACGGATGCGCCCTACCAGCCTCAAGGAAGTGGTTGGTCAGGAGGCAATTATTGGCGATGGCAAGATCTTGACCGAAATCGTCAAAAAAGGCGAGCCTGTAAACCTGATTTTTTGGGGGCCACCAGGAACTGGCAAGACTACGCTTGCACGCATTTTGGCAAATGAATTCAAGGCGGATTTTGTCGAACTTTCCGCAGTTACTGCCCACAAAAGCGATGTGGAAAAAGTAGTAGAGCGCGCTAAGCAAAACTGGAATTTGCAGACTAGGACAGTGCTTTTTGTTGACGAAATCCATCGTTTCAACAAGGCTCAGCAAGATGCTTTTTTACCCCATGTAGAAAGTGGACTCATTATTCTGATTGGCGCTACTACAGAAAACCCTAGTTTTGAGGTAATTTCGCCACTTCTTTCTCGTTCCCGCGTGGTGACTGTGGCTCCGCTTTCCAAAGACGATATCAAAACCGTCTTGAAGCGTGCTCTAAAAGCGGAAAAAGCTACCAAGCGTGTCACTGCCAAAGCCCTGGATTATCTAGCAGAGCTATCTGGCGGTGATGCCAGAAGTGCACTAGGAGATTTAGAATTAGCCCTTTCACTTTCCCAGAAAGTAGATATTGACACCGTCAAGGAAGCTGCTGGTCGCAAAGTCCCGGGCTATGACAAAGCTGGCGACAATCACTATGATAATATCTCAGCTTTTATCAAGTCTATGCGTGGCTGTGATGTAGATGCCACATTGTATTATCTAGCTCGCATGGTAGAGGCTGGAGAAGATCCCAAATTTATTGCTCGCCGCATGGTAATTTTTGCCAGCGAAGACATTGGTATCGCTGGAAATGGTGCATTAAATTTGGCTGTGTCTGCCTTTCAGGCAGTAGAGCGAGTTGGCATGCCAGAAGGTGGAATTATCCTTTCTCATGTGGCTGTAGTCTTGGCCAAATGTAAGAAAAATCGTAGCACTTATGATGGCTGGGCCAAGGCTCAAGATTTGGCACACAAATCTATGAATTTGCCTGTGCCGATTCATCTTCGAAATGCTCCTACTAAGCTCATGAAAGATTTAGGATTTGGCAAAGGTCAAAAATGGGAAGCCGGTTTCCATTTAGATAAAAATTATTTGCCAGATGAAATCGCCAATCAAAAAATTTACAAAGAATCTAAATAATATATTAGTCACAGTCAAAACTACTATCGTCTATATCGTCATCATCAAAGTCGCCACTAGGGCCTAAGCTATCTAGCCCCAAAACATCACGCACATCCGGATCCCAGATATCAGCCTCATCTATTTCTCCAGCAAAATATTTTTCTTCGATTTCATTGATATTATCTAGTGTCAAATCATCCGGATCCATAGCCATAGAATACCATGATTTGCAATACAACACAAATTATGATATAATTATAAGCGGTATGAAAGCAAAAAGTTTGGCCAAAATTTTTGCTAAGTAGGTTCTTTCACAGAAGGGAGGGTAAAATGAGTAAGAAGAAAAAGAAGAAATACAACCCCAAAGAGTATCAGGAGAAGGATTTGCTGGTCCCATATCATGAGGTAAAGTTGGCAAAAACAACCCATGTGATGGATCATCCGCTGGTTGAACATAAAATCAATATTATGCGGAATCACAAAACCAATGTCTCGGAGTTTCGGAGCTTACTGGAGGAAGTTACTATCCTGCTTTGCTATGAAGCAATGAGGGGGCTTGCTTTGGAAGATTATGAGATCGTGACGCCAATCTGCAAGACTATTGGCAAGAGGATTTCAGGAAAGAAGCTCACAGTTGTTCCAATCTTGCGTGCAGGACTCGGCATGGAGCCGGCAGTCAAAAATGTTGTTCCGGTTTCAAGGACAGGACACGCTGGGTTTTTTCGGGATGAAAAGACTTTGAAACCCCAGAAGTATTACTGGAAGTTGCCGAGGAAAATCAACAAAAGGCAGGCTTTTGTGCTTGATCCGATGCTGGCAACTGGTGGCACAGCCGATGCGGTAATCCGCAAACTGAAGAAGAAGGGTTGTAAGTCAATCTGCTTCATGTGCGTGATCGCAGCCCCGCAGGGGGTAGAGGTCTTGCAGGACAACCATCCGGATGTTGAACTCTATATCGCACACTTGGATAAGGGTCTCAACAAGTATGGCTACATCGTGCCTGGTTTGGGCGATGCGGGAGACCGTATCTTTGGGACAAAGTAATGATCGTATTTTTCTTCTACTAAAAAGACCGCGGATTCGCGGTCTTTTTCCTTTGTGGAGACTGGTGTAATAGACCTTAGGTTATCTGAAAAACCTGAGACAACATTGTGCCACATATTAAATAGCCCCCTGAACTTCGCAAGGTGCTTAATAGGAATTTACTACTAAAAAATCGGCTAAAATGCCGAGTTAAATAAAACTTGGTGGGGGCGAATTGCCCAGGCGTTAACACAATATAAAGAGGATACTTGGACAAGAATATCAGCTTATACTTTATGATATAATATAAACATGATATCGCTTAAGGAATTTAGTCATCAAGATAGTCAGGATAAGTTGAATTTCCTCAAAAAAGCCGATTTCCAAGTAAGAGGATTTAATATTGTTAGTATGTTCAAAGGAGTCAAAACTGTAGAACAGATGTGTGACACAATAAAAGAGCTAAACGAATTGTCGGAACAAGATCCATGCGAGCGAAAGTTCTTCTGGATTATGAAAAACGATAGCCCTATTGGTGTAATCACTTTGCGTCCAGCCCTTAACGGTTTTTGGCTGCATAATGCTGGACATATAGGTATCGCTATTGATAAACCCTATAGGGGTCAAAACTATGGCACAGAAGCATTCAAAAAAATGTGCAGAAAGGCTTATGATGAGTATGGCATCAAAGATATTATTACTATGGCGCTAACTGATAATATTGCCAGTCGTACCATGATAGAAAAGTCCGGTGGTAAATATTGGGACACTGTTGTAGCTGACGATGGTGAAAAATTGGCAAGATATTGGATCAAGCATCAATAGTTTTACATTTTCGATTTACAAAGTTTACAGTGGTATTAACAGATATATTTATAGAAGTAAAATCAGCACAAAATAACACTACTTAACAGAAATTCATCACTAAAAAATCGGCGAAAATGCCGACTCAGATATGTTTTGGTGGCTCCGACTGGACTTGAACCAGTGACACAAGGCTCTTCAGGCCTCTGCTCTACCAGCTGAGCTACAGAGCCACACTTCTTAAATTATATCACATACTATGGTATAATGAAAGCATGAAAAAGATAAATACTTCTCCTATTTCTGGAATGTTGGAGCTTTTGCCTCCAGACCAGGCTATTTTCAATCAAATCAAAAGCAAGATTGCCGAGGCTTATCGTCTACATGGATTCCAGAATATCGAAACACCGTCAATTGACCGCAACGAAATTTTGTTCGCCAAGGCTGGTGGCGATACGGAGAAACAAATTTATCGCGTGATCAAAACCACCGAATCTGCCGAAGATTCTACCGAATCTCTAAAATATGATCACACCGTCACCCTGGCACGCTTTGTAGTAGAGCATGAATCGGATCTAAATTTTCCTTTCAAAGTGATGCAAATTGGCAAAAATTTCCGTGGCGAGCGTCCGCAAAAAGGTCGCTACCGCGAATTTTATCAGTGCGATATTGATATTATTGGCAGAAATAATTTGTCGATTCATTATGATGCTGAAATCATCAATGCGCTGTCCGATGCTCTGACTTCTTTTATCAGCGTGCCGCTACATGTGCGTATTTCTAACCGCAAAATTTTGAGTGGATTGATTAGCCTGTTGGATCTAGAAAAGTCCTCCGCCGAGATTTATAGTCTCATCGATCATTCCGAAAAAGTCCCTGCCGAAAAAACCAAAACCGGTTTCAAAGAAGTTTTGAAGGATGAAAAATTAGTAAGCATTTTTCTAAAATTTATTGATTGTCTAGATAGTGCCGATGAAGATGCTATCATTACGGCTCTAGAAAAGATACTCAAAATGGCAGAGGAGTACTTGTCGTCCAGTAGCAAAAAATCTTCCGCATCAAAAGAAGCCACCGAGCTATACCGTACCGGTATTTCCGAGCTAGTAACTGTTTGCAACTTATTGAACCATTTTAATATTGGACGCAATGTCTATGTTACTGCCGATATGCGCATTGTCCGCGGACTAGATTATTACACGGGTACTGTTTTTGAGACTGTGATTGACGGATACGAGGGTATTGGTTCTGTCTGCTCTGGCGGACGCTACGAAAACCTCACTAGCTATTATTCTGATCAGAAATTCCCAGGCGTAGGCGGCTCTATTGGCCTTACCAGGATGTTTGCCACCCTAAAAGAAAATGGCCTCATCAAAGAAAAATCTCCTCTGGTAGATTATGCTATTGTGCCATTTTTCACTTCTGAGCATCAAGAAGAACTCAGATTTTTTGCCGAGGAAGTGGCTGCCACTCTAAGAAAAGATGGCAAATCTGTAGATGTTATTTTGGCCGAAAAGAAATTGCGCGACCAGTTGTCTTATGCTTCTAAGATCGCTAAGAATGTCATTGTTATAGGCGAAAACGAGCTAGAATCTCGCAAGGTCAAAGCTAAAGATTTTGCCACCGGCAAAGAATCAGAATTAAACCTAGATTTCTAATTATGAGAAATCACTTACTCTCTCAGCATTTTTTGAAAAGCCCTAGGCTGGCCCTGATGCTGATTGGTCATAGCAATATCAAAAAGCGCGACACCGTGATAGATATTGGCGCCGGTTCTGGTGTGATTACCGTGGCGTTGGCCAAGCGTTGCAAAATGGTTGTAGCTATCGAGCCGGACCACATTGCCGCTACTAAGCTCTACTCTAATCTCAAAAAACACCATATTGATAATGTTGTTGTGATAGAAAATGATTTTTTGGAATGCAAGTTGCCATCCGAGCCCTACAAGATTTTTGCCAATCCGCCATTTCATATTTCTTCCAAAATTATTAATAAAATCTTGGATGCAGAAAACCCGCCAGAAAGTTTTTATTTGATTTTGCAGAAGCAATTTGCGCTAAAAATTTTGAATACGGACCGCCACTATACTTCCAAACTTGGCCGCGCCCTTGCCAAAGAATACCAGACTAGAATTCGCTATCCCATGAAACCTACGGATTTCACTCCGCCCCCAGCTGTACCTACGGTACTGTTTGAAGCCAGAAAAATCGCAGTAAAATCCAAATAGCTCCTTCTCCTACTTCACTCCTGCCCGTCGGTATCCGCTTTCGTATGTGTTCTCAGGCTACTACTGGGGCAATGGTAGCCTGTTCTACCAGGGCTCCTACGGGGGCTGGTGGTCTGCCGCAGCCTACAGTGGTAGTAACGCGTACCGCCTGGGCATGAATAGTAGCAATTTCGGCCCCCAGGATTTCAGTAATAAAGCCAACGGATTTGCTCTCCGCCGGCGGAGAGAAAGACCACTAACCTTATGGATACTGCCTGAGGGGGCCAGACTGTTTTCTATTGCTAAGTAATATGTGTAATCGTTGTCTATAGCTGTAGTTGTCCACCAGAGGCCAGTAGTTCCTTGAAGATATAGACTAGCACTAAACCAGCCATAATCACCGGACAATACATACGAAAGCGGATACCGACGGGAAAAGGTGGAATAGTAGGAGAGACAGAATCTCTAAAAAGAAGCGGGTGGCATGCACAGTGGTTTTAGACTGCTTGATTATTTAGATTTAAGAACAAAAAATGTATATTATTGCCGTTTACCAATTATGACATTTTTTGTTCTTAAGTCAGCAGTCAGAAACCACTGTCATGCCAGGACCCGCTTCGTACTCTAGTAGCCTGTTTTATGCGGGCCCCCAGTTTCTATTTCTTTAGTCCGGCATCCAAATATCGTTTGACATAATCCCAGCCCCAATTATTATCAAATCCACCAGTGGCAAAACTTCCAAACTTGAAATATGGTAATCCACCATCGACATATTTTACGGCTTTTTCTGTATTGGCACGTATCTCATCTAGCATTTTATGCTCAGTAAAACAGGTTTCAAACTCTGCACCCAGCCCTAAATCTTGCCCGATCTTTAGCCAGTAATCTGCAGTCATCCCTTCAATTTTTGGTGCGGTCTTGGAAACGCCAATACCCTTAGAATGATAATCATTCCAGAGTGCTTTTAGTGCTGCGTGATAATATTCCCAGAATTTGCCTTGATTTCTGGCGCAGTACACACCCTCCGCACTCCATTCGGACATTTTTGACTTGTGCTCACTATAGAGATAGAGGAATTCCGTGATTCTTAGCTCAAACAAAATATCTTTGCCTTCAATGTAATCTTTCTCAAATTCTTCCTCGTGTTCCATGATTGCCCTAGAGAACGCATCGCAGTATGGGCAGGCTAGATCTGTGTACATAATGTAGTAATTTTTGGCATCCATATTGCCGATGGTGGTACCATCGTCCCAGATCTGTTCATTGTGATTTTGCGGCTTACTCATATTAAAAAACATCAACGAGCCCAAAGCCAAGATTACTACGGCTAGAATAATAGACGAAACTACTTTATTTTTCATTTTGACTCCTCCGAGGGTGTGTTTTACTCCATTCTTCATCCACCATTATAACATAGGCCTCCTCGCCGACCTTCTTGATTGAAAGCAGGGCTATGATGATAGCTAGCGCTGTGATAATCCAAGTTATGGTATTTAGCATAGAATAGCCGCTTGCAGAAAATATCGCCCCCAGGACAGGTGCAAGTAGTGAAGTTCCACAGGTTGGACAGCCGCTCCCTAAAATCGCCAGCCCTGCCACAATTCCAGCATTTTGAACATCGCCACCGCCACTCAGTTTTTTGTTGCGTTTTTTCTTCCAAACCAAGGCAATTAGGGAAATTAATAGCCCCTGGAGCAGGGAAATAGAAAAGACTAGTAGCCAGTCCAAAAACGCTCGGTTTACACCAAAAAGTGCCAAGAATGCGTCTCTTAGAATGGCGATTTTTTGCCCAAAATCTCCCGCAAAAAACAGATCAATAGTACCGGTGCCACTAGAAAGTAATACCATCAAGGTCCCAAAAATCAAAAAAGCAAGCAAAAGCACTATCCAAAATTTGATTTTTCTAGTAGCTAGCACAATCCCCATGGCCGTTAAGCGCCAGCCATCGCACCATCTCCAAAATTTTTGTTTTGCACTCCACTTTGCCATAAGTATATTATACACGAATCCACCAAAAAAGCGCTACTTGCGCTTCACTTTTATGAAATTTGTGTGATAAAATTACCACCCCATAACCTAATTATATCACACAATGGCATAAAAGTCAATGGATTTTGGGCTTCCACCCCTGTAAAACCATAAAATATTACAACACTAAAAATCCCCAAAATCAATATTGACACAGATTTTGCCTATGCTAAAATTAAAGTAAGGATATTGGACGAAGTTGAGAGCCGCCTAATATCCAGGAGTTTTCTAGCAGTGATTCATCACCTAGAAACAGAAGTGCGCCGCTAACCGGCGCATTTTCGTATCTAGAAATCTTATAGAATGAAAAAAGCCTATACCTAGGCTTGGTGCCCGAGATGGGACTTGAACCCATATGGAAGATTCCATTCGATTTTAAGTCGAACGCGTATACCAATTCCGCCACTCGGGCAGGCTACTTCTATTTTACCACAAAAAGTTGTATAATAATAGACATGAAATCCCCTCAGCCCAAGAGAATATTGAAAGCCCTAGATGCCGACGAAGATTTATCAGTATTAGAGGAGCGCCTCAAAAAGCAAGTCAATTTTTTTGATATTCTCCAGATTTCTGAGATAGAGATTCGACATAGTAATATGCTTGCCTGGTTGTTTGATCCTAGCCAGAGCCACGGTTTAGGAGATTATTTCCTCGGCGAGCTCTATACAGAGGTTACTGGTAGCCACGGTAGCAAATCTTTGCTAAAAAGTTTCAAGATTTATCGCGAATGGAAGAATATTGATCTTCTCTTGGTAAGTGAAAAACATCACATTGTCATCTGCATTGAGAACAAAATCAATGCCGGCGAAAGCAAAACTCAGCTCACTAAATACCGTAACATCATAGAAAAAGAATATCCTGCGCCAAGATACCAGCACTATTTCCGCTTTTTGACCGTAGATGGGCACGAATCTTCTCAGCCAGATATCTGGCAATCTATCAGCTATGAATTTATTATGGACGCTTTGCGCCGCACGCTCAGGATTTATGAATTCTCCCTGAGTAACCGCGCCAAAACCATTATCGAACAATATTTAGCAATTATAGAAAGGAAAGTTATTGGAGTGGACGAAGAAACCAAATCCCTGGTGGATAATATTTACAAAAAACATCAAGATGCACTCAAGCTCATCATGGAAAATGTCGATGACAAGCTCACCGGCAAGACTCACGAGGCTGTCATGGGCTGGCTTGATCAACACTTGCCAGACGATTTTTATATCGACAAAGAAAAGACCATCAAAAGTTATATTCGTATACATAGCAAGAAACTGGATGCACTTTTTCCAAATGGCAAAAAACCTGGTGGTTGGGACAATGGCTCTAAATACTACTACGAAATCAACTGTAGTGCCGATGGCACTGCCACTTTCAAGCTAGTTTTTGCGCTTAGGGTTCTAGATACCGAAAAAGAAAAAGCTTTGGTAGACAAATTATTTGAACGGAAAAATTCTAAGGCCCGTGGCACCAGCAAA
>JAFRCG010000025.1 GCA_017404515.1 Candidatus Saccharimonadota bacterium
ACTTTTAGCTTTTGCAGTTGTGAACTTTGTGCTCAGCGGGGTATTCTCATAAAAAAGTATTGCGACTCTAAAAAAACAGTGATATAATAAGTTAAAATAATCTAAAGGAAAATGTTCTATGAAGATTACAGAAAAAATTAAGATGGCAGTAATGGGGTTATCGGCAGTTGTTACCTTAGGTGTTGCAGCGGTTGTTTCTCCTGCTGCTAATGCGGCAACGGATGGCTATGGTAATGCTAGCAAGTATACTAATGGTTCTGAGGCTGGCTCTGGTGCAGGTCAGACTACAGATTTGATGGACACTTTGCAAGTTATTATCAATGTGGCACTTGGCGTGATTGGCTTTGTAGCAGTAGTCATGATTATCATGGGTGGTGTGCAGTATACCACTTCTTCTGGTGATACTGCTAAGGTCACTAAGGCAAAGAACACTATTATGTATGGTGTGATTGGCTTAGTAGTAGCACTTCTAGCCTTTGCAATTGTGAACTTTGTGCTTACAAATGTATTTAATGCCTCTTAGTAGAGAGAAAACGAAAAGCCCCCGAAAGGGGGCTTTTTTTTTGTAAAGGGTTTGGTATAATTGGGGTAGATAAGATAAAGGAGAGCTCGATGAGCAAAATAAAAATAATGATTACAGCTATGGCGGTGGGGATGATGGCCTTATTGGGTGCATTTATAGTACAGCCAGTGAGCGCAGTAAAATGTCCAACCGGATCTCTGAGGGCCGGAAAAGAGGTTTCTAATTTGGCAGAGTGTAATGTGGAAGAAACAAAAGGAGATGATTCCCTGATGAAGAGAGTGCAGGTGATTATCAATGTGATTCTATCGGTGCTTGGAATTGTAACAGTAATTATGATTATTCTTGGCGGGGTGCAGTATACGACCTCTGCTGGTGATCCAGCTAAAGTAACTAAAGCTAAAAATACCATTATGTATGGTGTAATTGGTCTAGTAATTGCACTGCTAGCCTTTGCAATTGTGAACTTCGTGCTTGCAAATGTGTTTAATGGCGGTAGTGAAGAGAAAAAGGATGATGAGGTAAAAGCTAGCGTTGTTTTTCAACTCATAGCATAAGCTAAAGCACTTAACCCAAAATCCCCAACTAAAGTTGGGGATTTTTGTTCTAGGTGAAACCAGATATTATTGAATCTGGATTTTCTTAGGGGCCTCTACCTTTTCCTTTTCAAAGGTGATGGTGAGGACGCCATCTTTGAGCTCAGCTTTGACGCTGTTTTCATCTTCTCTGACTTGGACAGGAAGAGCGATGGTACGGGAGAATTCACCCCAGTAACACTCTTGGATGTGCCAGCGAGTGGTGTGCTCATCTTCGCCACCGGAAAGAATACCAGAAATGGTGAGGATGTTGTCCGAGATGCTAACATCTAGATCTGATTTAGAGATGCCAGCCGTACGGGCTTTTACTACTAGTTTGTCGGCGGTTTCATAGACATCTACTGCGAGTTGTCCTGGAAACTCATCGGCGCTATCCCACCCGTCGTCATCTGATGGTGACGCTTCCTCTGCGGCTGCAGGTTCTTCTGCGGCAGGGGTAGCTTCGGAATTGTCGTCCAAAAAAGCGGCGGCTAATTCGTCTTCCATCAGCATATCGTCGTTATTACGAGCCATTGTACCTCCACATAAAGTTATTGTTATGCTTTATTATAAACCGGCTTTTTGATAAAATCAAGAGAATTATGGCTTTTGATGTAAAAAATACAACAACTATAAGCATTTTGGATTTAGTAGCCCCATTCACCTGTAGGGGTTGCTCGGCACTGGGAGAGCCTTTATGCGAGCGTTGTAAAAAAGACAACATACAGGTATGCGCGGAAGTATGTCCTAGGTGTAGAAAAAATCGAAAAAAATGTCGGTGTGAAGTATCAGTTTTTGCAGTAGCATGGAGAGATGGGCTAATGAAAGACCTGGTGGAAGATTATAAGTATCAAGCAATTAGGCGGCTGGCTAAAACTCTAGTAGAGATGCTAGACGAGATTTTGCCAAAGGAGCTAAGTAAAGTCTCTGTGGTTCCCTTGCCAACGATTGGGCGACATATAAGAGAAAGAGGGTTTGATCATACGAAACTTCTTGCAAAGGAGCTAGTAAAGCGCAGAAAGGGTTGGGAAGTTTGCAAAGTGATATATAGAGAGGATAAGGCAGTGCAAGTGGGGTCGGATGTAGGAACTAGAAAACGCCAGGCAAAAGCCGCTTATAAACTTAGTGAGAAGATAAATACAGAAAAGAAATATTTGCTGCTGGATGATGTCTGGACCACGGGAGCTTCGATGGAGTCAGCAATTTCTCTCATGCAAAAAGCAGGATGTAAGGATTTAGTAGCGGCGGTATTAGCAATATCTAGATAAATTATTGCCAGCGAGCGTAGAGAGTCTTAGTGGTGCTGGTGGGATCGCTGTCGTCGGCAATGATAGTGAAGGTATCTCCACCGACATAAAGGCCATTAGTACCACTACCAGAGCCAGCGTCACTATTGCTGCTAGTGCTCCAGCCTTTGAAGGTAAGGCTGCCGGAATTGACTGGAACAGTATTAGAGATGGTGAAACTTCCCTGTTGGGCCATGACTGTCTTGGTATCAGTGGTTGGTAAGTTGGTGACGGTATTTGCGCCGCCATTACCATCGTAATTGAGGGTATAGGTGACATTTTGAGGATTAGCAGTAGCGGTAAATAGTAATCTATTGGAATAGGTACCGGAACGGATTGCAGTATTAACATTGGTGCCAATAGTAATTGGAGTGTAGCTGGCTCCGGTGGCGGTAGTAACATCATCTCTAAGGGTAGCAGCGGTGCCACCATGAGCAGGAATAGCTTTGTAAGTGATAGTGGATGGGTCAGCATTATTGGTGACAGTGACGGTGGAGACACCACCAACTTCCGTAACGGTGACAGTGGCTGAATTGAGGCTGTATCCCCAGTTGTTCATGTAGCTGGAGTTAGCTACAGAAAATTGGCTTTCGGTGATGGAATCACCAGAAGCTGGAATGATACTGGAAATGACATCATTTACACCAGAGGTAGCATAAACAAGATCGTTAGTGTAAGTACTGCTATGGTCTTGGTAGTTGGAAATCATAGTAAGAGTATAGCCAGTTGGGTTAGTGGTGCCAACTTCTATGATGGCGGTAGTTTTATTAAAAACGCCAGTAGGTGATGGGCTAAGATCTAAATTGAGGTGATCAATAGCATTAGTGGCGGTAGCGTCTAGAACTTGCATAGCAATGCCATTGCCACTGACATTGACAATAACTTCTGACGGGTTGTCATCTGTGACTGGAGAGGATGGGGTAGTGCTAGGAGGTGGAACAACGGTGTTGTTATTGGTAATAGGTAAAGCGAAAGAATTTTCGATGAGACTTTCGCCTAAAAATATCCCAGAAAGAAGCAAGAAGCTGGCTACCAAGATGGCGCATGATTTTTTGCTGTTTGACATATTTACAAATACCTCTCTTTAGATGCGAAATTTACGCAATTGCTATCTTAGTTTATTGTAGCATACTTTGCTAAAAAACAATAGCATTTTATCTGGCTTAATAAAATAATTAATTATCAGATTCTTAAGGTTTTCTGGTTTTATTTTTGATACAGTATGCTATAATTAGAGTAAATAACTGCGAGATGAATAAATGAAAAAAGCACTAAAAATTACAACACAAGCTTTAGTCGGTATTGGCGCGATAGTTAGCTTGGCTTTTTCTAAGACTTTTGTGATGGCATTATCTGTTAAAGATGGTGCGGAGGCAGCCAGAGCAGATGGTATGCCAGCAGAATTGATTGGCCCAACTGGGGTATTTACGCAGATTACAAATACGGTGCTTTATATTGTAGGTATTATTTCGGTGATTATGTTGATTTACGGTGGTTTGAGATATGTAATGTCTGGTGGTGATAGTAAGAAGGTCACAGATGCAAAAAATACGATTCTTTATGCAATTATTGGTTTGATTGTTTCTATCTTGGCCTTCGCAATTGTGAACTTTGTGATCAATGCAATTACTGGTGATGCAAATAGTGCTGCACATGTAGAAGGTGTCGTTGAACAGAGTCAAGACGCCAATAATGAAAGTCAATAAGATTTAGCTATTTTGATAAAACTTTAATGCCCTGCTCGGATTTTTTGATGGTGAGTTGGCTTAATTTGAGCCTGCGATATTCACCTTCGCCCTGAATTTCTATTTCAGTGGCGTGATCAAAATCAATAGTACAAGGAGAATTTTGAACTGTTCCGGGTAATCTTTTGAAGATGCTTTTGGCCATGAAGGCTAGGAGATGCAAAAATTTGGTAAGTTTGCCAGAGCTGACGAGGAAGGTTTTTTCGTCTTGCCACCAGCTACCTCCTTTCATCATTTTGGCGACAGTTTTGCCATTAACAAAAAGTACATCAGAAATATTGGTTTTGGCCTCTCCGTTTAGACGGAAACTGGCTGGTAAAAATTGATGATGCTTGTTTTTGAAATACCATTTGGCAAGAGTGGAAATAGAGTAAAAAAGACTTTTTTTGCCAGTTTTAAGAGATTTTCTGGTGCTTTTTTGATCGAAAACTAAAGTGCTTTCGGCGAACATGCCGATGGTAAAGTAGCAGGCGGCAAAACGAAAGTGTTTGCCGTCAACTAGAGCCTCAAGAGGATAAAGCGTTTTTAGACTGGATTTTTTGGATTTGAAATCAGAAAGGATTTCGGAAATACTTTGATAGCCGAGAGTGCGAGTGAAATCATTGAAGTTTCCATAGCCTAAGATAGCAAGAGTAACTGATTTTTGCGAGAGTATGGCACCATTGAGAGCAACAGCGCCAGTGCCATCACCGCCAGCGGCAATGACTAGATCATCATCAAGCAAGATTTTGGAGAGGTTCTTAGCGTTTTGATCGACTGGTACGGATTTGACTTCGAATTTACCGATGGCGTAGCCTGGATATTTGGTGGCTGGAGATAAGACCTCCTCTTCGATAAGGGAGTGTTTGGATGATCTTGGATTGTAGACAATGATTAATCTTTGCACGCTAGGGCCTCAGACTAGCTACCATTTAAGACGCCGCCTGGAATAAGCCATTGGAGAAAACCCCAAAGTACGGCGTAGGCGGCGATGCCAATAATAGTATTGATGATACGGTTTTTGGCTTTGGCCATTTGCTGCTCATTGTCTCTAGCGGTGAGATATTGAATACCAGAGATGACAATTCCGAGAGTGCCAGCAATGCCTACACCGTAGGTGAGGACAGTGAGGATAATATTGAGAATGGCAAAAATTCCACCACCTTTAGTTTCGTTGTCGGAGCAGCTAATAATGCTAGTATCAACGCCACCACAAGATGCTGCATATGCTGGAGTGGCGAGAGCAGTGGTAGAAAAGACCAAGGAAGGCACGAGCCCTAGAAACACGATGAGGCTAGTGATAATTTTGTGGAATAGTTGTTTCATAGCAACTCCTTTACCTTAAATATTCGTGTAATTTTTTGGTATCTTTGTGTTTTCTGAGTTTAGATAAGGCCTTGGCCTCAATCTGGCGGATACGCTCGCGAGTAACGGAGAATTCAGCGCCAACTTCCTCTAGAGTGTGGGAACGGCCGCCGCCAATGCCAAAACGGAGCTTGATGATTTTTTGCTCGCGATCGGTAAGAGTACCAATAATTTCTGCAAGTTGCTCCTTTAGGATTTGGTTAGCGGCAGAATCTTCTGGAGAGATACGCTCTTCGTCTTCTACAAAATCTCCGAGGACGGAATCTTCGTCGTCGCCATCACGGCCAACGCTTTGGTCTAGAGAGGCAATGTCTTGCTTGATCTTCATGACATATTCGATTTTTTCGGGCTCCATGTCCATTTCTTTGGCGATCTCTTCGACGGTAGGTTCGCGGTTTAGCTCTTGGGTGAGCTTCCTAGTGGCGCGGAGGACTTTATTGATGGTTTCTACCATGTGGACAGGAATGCGAATGGTACGAGCTTGATCGGCAATGGCGCGAGTAATAGCTTGGCGGATCCACCAAGTGGCATAGGTAGAAAACTTGAAACCTTTTTCGGGGTCAAATTTTTCTACGGCGCGAAGTAGGCCAGTATTTCCCTCTTGGATGAGATCTAGCAAATCTAGGCCGCGACCAGAATAACGTTTGGCGATTGATACTACTAGACGCATATTGGCTTCTACCATTTTGTCTTTGGCTTTTTTGTCACCTTTGACGACTTTTTGGGCAAGCTCTTGCTCTTCTTCTTGAGAGAGGAGAGGGATTTTTCCGATTTCTCTGAGATAGAGACGGACGGAGTCGTCAGCAAAATCGCCAACATTGTCTACGGTGATTTCTAGCTCCTCATCAGAGAGTTCTTCTTCGTCTGCGAGATCACTTAAGCCAGGCTCTTCTGGCTCTAAAGAAGCTGCAGCATTCAAAATATCATCTTGATCCATTGGAAAAATTATAGAGGATTTTTCTTAAAATATCAACCCTTTTGAAGTTTCTTAATTTCACGCAAAATTTGGTTGTATTCTTCTTCGTTGTCTTCAACGGTAGATAGTTTAGCGGATAATTCGGAGATTTTGAGGTTATTGATTTCCTGTTGATAACGCCCTTGCATTTCTGCAACTGCGGATTTTAGATCTTTTTGAGACATAGTACTGAATTTGGTGTCAAAGATCAGTGAGAGCTCGTCTAGTTTGGTTTCGTCCTCTGGAATTTCTAGATTAATTTTGACACCAGCGTCGCCGCCAAAGAGCATGATGGAGATAAGGCTATCTTCTAGAACTTTGAGATGGTCAGGCTTGCCAGGGCCACCTTTTATTGGTTTGAGGCGGTGTGCGGGACCAGTAGGAAGTTTTTTATTTTTAAGATCTTCAACGGACACATCTAAGCGTTTTGCTACGAGTTGTTCATAATGTTTGACAACAATTGGATCGGAAAGATAGGAGATAAGCCGAATGGCAATATCGGAATATTCCTTTTTGCCTTGAGCGGTGGTGAGATTGAGCTTTTCTTCGTACTTGTCTAGCAGCCAATCGAAAGCGGGCTTAGGGTTGTCAACGGCTTTTTGCCAGAGATCTTTGCCCTTTTGGATGAGCTCATCTGGGTCTTTGGCGCCTTGATAATCGGAAATGACAGAGAGATTAATGCCAAGATTGCCAGCGAGATTGATAGCGCGTTCAGTGGCGGCGATGCCAGCATCATCACCATCGTAAGCAAGTCGGACATCAGAGGTAAGACGAGAGAGGATTTTGAGGTGCTGCTCAGTCATGGCAGTGCCAGAAGTAGCAACAGCTTGCTTGACACCAGCCTGATGAGAGGAAATAACATCCATGTTGCCCTCAACGATAACGACATAATCAGTGCGGCGGATAGAGTCTTTGGCTTGGTAGAGTCCAAAGATATAACGAGATTTGTTGAAGAGGAAGGTTTCTGGAGTATTGAGATATTTGGGCTCGGATTTGTCTAAGACACGGGCAGTGTAGCCAATAACATTGCCATTGGTATCAATAAAAGGAATAACCATGCGACCACGGAAAAGGTCGCCTCCGTATTGATTGAGTAAGCCGGCGGATTCTAGCTCGGGAGTTTTGTAGCCTTTTTTCTTGAGAAAATCTAGAAGAGCGCGGCCGGTTTTGGGGGCGTAGCCGATGCGAAAATCTTTGATAGTGTTGCGGGTAAGATTGCGTTTATAAAAGACATAATCGCAGACGGATTTGTTTTTGGCAAGACAGACCTGGTAATATTTAGTGGCAAATTCGAGTGCTTCCCTGGCGCGAGTTTTCTTTTTAGCAATTTCTAGATCCCCGCCGCTGTATTTTTTGAGTTCGACACCAGCTTGGGCAGCGAGTTTTTCAAGAGCCTCACGGAAAGAGATGCCTTCTACTTCCATGACGAAGGAAAAAATATCGCCGCCTTTGTTGGCGGAAAAGTCGTGCCAGATACCTTTGTCTGGTGAAACCATGAAGCTAGGGGTTTTGTCGACACCCCAAGGGCTGCGGCCTTTGAGGGTGCGGCCAGCGCGTTTGAGCTCGATATATTGGCCAACGACATCTTCTATTGGTAATCTAGCCCTAATCTCCTCTTTGGCATCATTCATAGGTATATTATAACAGATTAGGTAAGTGTTGCCCACTACCTTTGAGCGTTGCCTATTGTTATATATGATATAATAGGCTTATGAATAACAAGGATTATCTTGACAAGATTGCCGCAGAAAATAGAGCCTTGAAGCCAAAGGGCAAAGGGATATTTGGGGCGTTAAATATTCCACCAACGCTTGCAAAAGTACTAATTGGCGGTGCAATCTTAGTAGTGATAATGATGATTGTGGGGATGATCGTTGGTGGTGGTGACAAGAATAGTGAACGCGATTTAGTGGACAAGATTTCTTTGAGAACAAAGAATATGCTAACCATAATTTCTGATTATAATAAGCAGGTGAAGTCTTCGGAGCTAAGATCCTATGGAAGTTCACTTTCTGCAGTATTGAATGAAACAAATTATGCGGTAAATGCTATTTTGAAAGAAGATTTTGAAGTAAAAAATTCCAAGCCACAGAAAGAAAGTACGGAAACGGACGAGAGCGCAATACTAGAAGAGATGGGACAGACATTAGAAAATGCTAGATTGAACGGGATACTGGATAGGGTTTATGCCAGAGAAATGGCCTATAGAATAGCAACTTTGATAGTTCTAGAACAAGAAACGATAGACAAGACAAAAAAATCTAATTTGGTGGATGCGCTGACATCTTCGATGACGAATTTAGACCAGCTGCATGATAAATTTGATAATTTTGTAGCAAAGTAAGTTCGTAAACGCTTATCTTTGGCAAAAGTGGCTTTTTGTGTTAAGATTGAGGCAAATAGCAGGAGTAAATTATGGGAAAAATTACGGAAAGTAGTTTTGTGAAAGAATTCAAAGAGTTTGTAAGTAGAGGCAGTGTGATGGACCTGGCCGTAGGTATGGTGATTGGTGCAGCCTTTTCTGCAATTGTGACATCGGCAGTGAATGACATAATTATGCCAATGGTAGGTCTTTTGATTGGTGGTGTAAATTTTTCAGATTTAAGGATTGTGATTCCAAATATCTTTGGCGGAAACACTGCTGCAGTAATTGCTTATGGAAACTTTATTCAGCAGGTGGTAAATTTCTTGGTGATTGCTCTGGCGCTCTTTGTGGCGATTAGGCTAATAAATAAATTTAATGAAAAGGCAAAGAAATTAGCCAAGAAAGAAGATGATAAAAAGCAGGCTGCAGAGGATAAAAAAGAAGATGAAACTGTAAAACTTTTGAAAGAAATTCGTGACAGTTTGAAGAAAAAATAGCTAGCAGTGGGGGGCTCTAGCAAGAGGTAGGAAAATGTGGTAAAATGGGTGGAATGGAGGGTTACCCAAGTGGCTGAAGGGGACGGTTTGCTAAATCGTTAGTCTGGGGAAACCTGGAGCGGGAGTTCGAATCTCCCACCCTCCGCCATAAAGCAAAAACGAGAGCTTGCTCTCGCTTTTTGATTTATACAAGGAGGGGCAGGAGAGGCCGGCTTTTAATCTCGAAATAACAATTAGATTGTGTAATTCCCTTCTTCGTCGAACTCTAGATTTTCTCCAGTATAGCCGGAAGCGTAGGCTTTAACAAGAGCGATGACCCAGTCTACTAGTGGCCAAATACCAAGAGTGATCCAGCTAAAGAGGAGTTTGCAGACGCCGAGGCCGATTTGGCCGCGGATGAAACGGTCTACTCCGAATCCACCAAGTAAGAAGCTAAAGACCCAGACAAAGAGATGTTTGTTGACGGTATGGTCGCCAATAAGATCTTCGGTAGAGATGGAAGCACCGGCGCGATTGACGATGTAAGTTTTGCCGTCTTTGTAGACTTTGACTTTGGTGCCAACCTTTGGGTTTTCAAATTTGATAGCAGAGATAGGAACAGTGATAACACTACCATCATCTTTGCCGATTTTTACTTTGTCGTTTTGAATGTCGATGATTTCTGACATAGCAACTCCTTATTTCTTAGGTACATTATAACATTAACGGGTGGATTATCCAAGCAAGAGCGCCACCATGATAGGCATAGTGACAACAGAGATGAGAGTGGAAAGCGCTACAAGCTCAGAGGATTCAATGTCGTTACCACCATATTTAGTAGCAAAGAGGCTAAGGCTGGTGGCAGTAGGGAGAGCCTGAATGAGGGTGCAGACGCTTATAACTTCTGTTGGAAAGTGAAGCAATTTCAATATAAAAAAGGTGGCAAGTGGGCCGATAATAAGTTGCAGGAGGGCGGGTATGCTGAGGCTCCATTTTTGCAAAAGTTTTTTGAAGTTGGCGTGCGAAAGCATAAAACCAACGCAGATGACAGAGAGTGGAGTAGTAGCATTCCCGACAAATTGAACAGCGTCGGTGAAAAAGCTAGGAAGTTTGATGGCGGCCAGGAAGATAATCATGCCAACAAGAACGGCGATGATGTTGGGGTTGGTAACGGTTTCTTTGATGAGTTTTTTGTCAATTTGGTGTTTGAACAGATAAATGCCATAAGAGAAGAGAGCAATATTAAAAGCAATAATGAAGCCACAATAGGCTAAAATTCCCTCTTGGCCAAAAGTATTAGAAACAATCGGGTAGCCTAGAAAAGTGGCATTATTGAAAATGAGAGCAAATTGGACTTCGTAACGGAGCTTGCCGCGGTAAAAATATTTGTTGAAAAGAATTTTGGAAAGAAGGACAAGCATAACCATGACGATGATGCCAGCGATGAGCCCAGAGAAAAAGAAGCCGGCGGTGTTGGAGCTGTATTCATTAGGGAAAGCAGAAAAAAGTGCGGCTGGCATGAAAACAGAAAGCAAGAGATTAACGATTTGGCGGTTGGTTTCGGTGCTGATAAGTTTTTTGCGACCAAGAAAAAAGCCCAGGGCGAGGATGAGTGCAATGGAGCCAAGACGGGAGTAAAATGTTCCGAGATTGATATCCATATGATAATTTTAACATATTATGGTATAATGTGCTTATGGATAAGAACACAGTAGTATCTTGGGAGGCGCAGGAATATGTGCCAAGAGATAAAAATGTTGGATGGTATATAGGACTAGTGATTGTGGGTCTGGCTCTGATTACCTTGGCTGTCTATGTACAGTGGTGGACTTTTGCGATATTGATAGTGGTATCAGTGGCCGCTTTGATTGTCTATTCGGTGCGTCCGCCAAGAGTATTGAAATATTCCGTAAATTATAAAGGACTAAAAGAAGGTAACAAAACATACAATTTTGAAGAGTTTAAAGAGTTTGGCGTAATTAATGATGTGGGACATTATGCCATAGTATTAACTCCTAGAAAACGCTTTTCTCCAAGGGTGTGGGTGTATTTCCCAGAGCAACAGGGAGAGAAAATCGTAGATAGTTTTGGGGCAAAGTTGCCAATGGGCGAAGTAAAATTGGATGTAATTGACAAAATTGTAAGACTTCTTAGAATTTAGTTTGATTTTTGAAAATGCATGTGATATACTAAGCGTAAGTGTTATATTAACAAATAAAAGGAATGAAGAAAAGGGTGGTTATGTTTGGTCAAACCAACGATTTACAACAGGCTATAGATCAAGTAAACAACAATGACGCGGGCACAAATGATGCTGCCGGTGATTTTTCTGCTATCCAAGATCAGCTAGGTGTGCCACCAATGCCACCAACAGATGGTGTGGGTGTTCCTCCGATGCCAGGAGCGCCAACTGATACAACTACCCCAGCGGAAGGTCCAGAAGCTACTGCTCCCGAAGCTGATTCTGCTGCGCCAATTGCACCAGTAGAGCCTGCCCCAATTACTACCCCTGAGGCTTCAGCAGATGCTAGTGTAGAACCAAAAACTGAAGAAGCCACACCTTTTGCTGAAGATAAACCAGCTGCAGAGCCAGCTCCTGTTGATGCTGTTTCTACTGACACTGCTCCACAGGTTTCTGCTATAGAAGTAACAGAGGTTGCTACAGAAACTCCAGCTGCAGAAGATGGCGACATTGCTAAGATTAGAGAGAATGTACTAAAAGATTTGATGCCATTAATGGACAAAGTGCAGTCTGAGCCAGAACAAAAGTTTGAAATCTACAAGGACGCAATGGAAACTTTGCACGATAAGGGCTTGGTTTCTGGAGCATACAAAGTTGCATCACAGATAACTGATGAGAACAAGAAAGCCGAGTCGCTGATTGAGTTGATGAAGGCAATTGATACGCTGGAATAAGATTTTCTTGGAGGCCTTAATACAAAGCGGACTCTGGCATGAGTACGGGGGCCTGTATAAAACAGGCTACTAGAGTTTGGGACTTTGGATTTGCTCATTTTTACAACGATAGTTGTAAAAATCACAAATCCAAAGTCTGGTCTAAATCTCATTACAAACTCTAGTAGCCCTGTTTTATCGGCCCCCTCCTACTATTCCACCGGTGCCCGTCGGTATCCGCTTTCGTATGTATATTCAGGCCGCTACAACTGGGGCAGTGGTAACCTATCCAACCAGGACTCCTACGGGAACTGGTGGTTTACCGCAGCCTACAGCGATAGTAACGCGTACAGCCTGGGCATGTATAGTAGCTATCTCAACCCCCAGACTAGCAGTAATAAGGCCAACGGATTTACTCTCCGCCGGCTGAGAGTAAGTGCATTAGTTTTACTACCGCTATACTGAGGATTAAGGGTGCTACTAAGTATACTTAAATAATAGGCGTGCGTACTATCATACGCCGTAGCGGTCCACCAAAAGCCGTATGTTCCCTGAAGATCTATAGCGCCAGTTTCAAGATAGAATACTCCAGAATATACATACGAAAGCGGATACCGACGGGAAAGTGTGGAGCGGAGGTTTAATACATGCCGCCCATGTCACCGGCAGGTGCGGCAGGTTCTTTTTCTGGGACATCAACGATTAGTGCACCCATGGTGATAGTAGTAGCAGCGATGCTAATGGCGTTTTGGACTGCCTCTCTAGTAACGCGGGCTGGATCAATGATGCCAGATTTTTTGAGGTCGATGAGACCTTTTTCTGGAGCCATTACATTAATTCCCTGGCCAGCTTTGGCACTTTCCACGGTAGCAAGTAGAGCTTGGGCATTTAAGCCAGCATTTTCCATAATGGTAATAAATGGCGCTTTCATGGCGTTTTTGACAATAGTAGCACCAGGATCGGTGGATTTGATAGTATTAGCAAGATTTAGCAAAGTAACACCACCGCCTGGGACGATACCTTCGGAAAGTGCAGCTTTGGTGGCAGCTACAGCATCATCGACACGGAATTTCTTTTCGTCGATTTCAGTTTCGGTAGCACCACCGACTTTGATGACGGCAACTTTACCAGAGAGGGCGGCAGCTCGTTTTTCTAGCTCTTCACGCTCGTAGTCAGAAGTAGCAAGTTCGGTTTGAGAGTTGATTAGAGCAATGCGGTTTTTGACAGCGGCACTAGAGCCGGCACCTTTGATGATAGCAGTTTCATCTTTGGTAGCAATAACTTTGCCAGCAGAGCCAAGCACTTCTAGACCAGCCTCTTCTAATTTTTGGCCTTTATCCTCTGAAACCAAGGTAGCATCAGTCAAAATAGCAATATCTTCCATGATTTCTTTACGACGGTCGCCAAAGGCAGGAGCTTTAAGAACAAGCGTATTAAATACACCTTTGAGTTTGTTGAGAACGAGGAGAGAAAGGGCCTCGCCTTCTACTTCTTCGGCAATGATAACGAGGTCTTTTTTGCCGGAATTAGCACATTGTTCTAGGAGTGGCAAAATATCTGATGCGGCGCTGATTTTTTTGTCGGTAACTAGGATAAGAGGCTTATCAAAGACGGCTTCCTGACGATTAACATCGGTAACAAAGAATGGAGAGCTATAGCCTTTGTCGTAGCTGAAGCCTTCGACGATTTCCTGCTCCATTTCTAGGCCTTGGCCGGCTTCAACGGTGACAACGCCGTCTTTGCCGATCTTGCTAATGACATCGGCGATGAGTTTGCCAATTTCTTCGTCGCCAGCAGAGATGGTGGCAACTTCGGCGACTTTACTATTGTCGCCTTCGATTTTTTCGGCGGATTTATCGATGCCTTTGACAATTTCGGCACCGGCTTTTTCGATGCCCTTTCGGAGTTCCATAGGGTTAACACCAGCAGCAATGAGCTTGTTGGCTTCGGCTAAAATATTATAGGTAAGAACAGTTACAGTAGTAGTGCCATCGCCAGCAACTTTGTTGAGCTTTTGAGCGGCGGTCTTGATGAGTTTGGCACCGATTTGTTCACCGAGGTTGTCATCGGTAGCACCAAGATCTACGGCTTCGGCAACAGTGACACCATCATGGGTAATGGTAGGGCCGCCATAGTTTTTCTCAATGACAACATTTTTGCCCTTAGGGCCATAGGTGACTTTGACAGCATCGTAAAGTTGCTTAGCACCGCTTAAAATTTTGTCACGAGCTTCAGATTCGTAAAAGATTTTTTTCATTTTGTTCCTTTCTTAGTTGGTACAGCTGGCTGTATAATACATTAGCTTGAACATTAGGACTTAGAAAAGAAAAATGTCATACGCTGGCAAGCGTCAGGAATATACATTTTTCTTTTCTAAATCTGGCATATAATATTCAAACTAATGTATTATCGCCAGCTGGTTAAATTATAAAGTTGCTAAAATATCTTCTTCGGCGACGATGATGTAGTCTTTGTCGTCTATTTTGATGGCGGTAGTGGAAAATTCTTTGAAGATGATTTTGTCGCCTTTTTTGATACCTTTGACCTCTGGGCCAACGGCTTCTACGGTGGCGTAGGCTGGAGTTTCTTTGGCCTCACCGAGCAAGATGCCAGAGCTGGTTTTCTTGATGGGTGCTTCTTTGATTGCGACGACTTTGTCTTTTAGTGGTTTGATTGCCATGTAGGCCTCCTCTCTGTTAATACCCCCTATTAATAAAGATTGTAGCGCAGAAAATTAGCACTGTCAAGGGTTGAGTGCTAATTTGTGCAGTTTTGGCAATCTTTGACTGAAAGTGCTAATGCTAATTGCAGATACCAGATTGAAGATCTTTGACAAGTCCTAGGGATTTGAGGTAATGTTCCAGAGAGTCATAGGCACCATTATTGTACTTGCCGGTGGCAATTTCGGTGGCGGCAGGGATGCCAACATAACGGTAGTGCCAAGTTTCGTAATAACCTGTAGTACCGTTAGCATTGACATTGAGAGGCTCACTCATAGAGGAACCAGCCCATTCCAGAGGGTAGCGGTCTATAAAACCGTATTTGTAAGAATTCTGTTTGAGCCATTGCCAATCGATGTGCTGGGCGTAATAATCTGTATCAAGACTGTTGCCATAGGCGGTATCTATCAAATCGCAGGTATAGCCACTGTGGTGCTCGCTGGTACCGGTGGGAGCGCAGAGACGGCCACAAGAGGTGCCGTAGCTTCTAAAACAAGACATGGTTTGCATGGTGTGGCCAGGGTAAGCAGTCTGGTAAGCGACAATCATGTCGTTTAGGTGAGAGGCGGCTTCGGAGTCTAAGAGAGGTACTCCATTCCAAGAATTGGCTTCGGTGATGCCATAAGTGGCAGTGAGGTCAATTAACTGATTGCGACGGCTACTGATAAAATTGCCATCGACAGTGAAATTAGCATTAATTAGCATAAGCTTTCCTAGTGGAGTAGTGCAGTTGCCGCCAGGAAGACTAGCGGTGGTAGGATTGACATCTGGGACTAAGGAGGCAGGAGCTTCTGTGGAGGTAGGAGTTTCTTCTGGAGATTCCTCTGGGGTAGCTTCTGATTCTTTGGGCTGCTCGGATTGATTTTCTGAAGCAGTATTATTTTCTGGATTTGTCTTTTTGCCATTGGTTATGATAAAGAGGGTGGCAATAAGGGTAACAAGGAAGACAAGCGAAAGGCTCAAGATAAGGGTAAGTTTTTGGCGAGGCTTCATAATATCATTATACACTAGGGAGAGTGATATAATAATGATATGAGTTTGAAAGATAAGATTCCGGGATTTAATAAAATAGTGTTGCCGTATCACTTTGCGCAGGCGGCGGTGGCAGGGATTGTGAACGGTTGGCCAGGTAAAAAAATGCGAGTGATAGGGGTGACTGGCACTAATGGCAAGACTACGACTTGTTTTATGATCTGGAAAATGCTAAATGAGGCTGGCCACAAAGCGGGGCTGATGACCACGGTGGCTTGGGGTGTGCCAGGGCTGAAATCAGAGGATGCAGGTGGGACGAAGGTTGATAAAGATGGTTTGGTGAAACAAATAGAACACATGACTACGGCGGATTCTTTTACTCTGAATAAGCGAATGAAGTTAATAGCGGAGCGAGGCGCAGAATTTTTGGTATTAGAGGTAACATCACACGCGCTGGTGCAGTTTAGGACGCTAGGTATACCAATAGAGGTGGCGGTGATGACAAATGTGACTCACGAGCACCTAGATTATCACAAGACATTTTCTAATTATGTAAAAGCTAAGACGAAGCTGTTTGCCAAGGCAAAATATGGGGTGATAAATGCTGACGACAAATCTGCAAAGAAGTTTATAGAGGCAATTTCTCCGAGGGAATATATCACATATGGTATAAAATCTATGGCTAATTTGCGGGCTACGGATGTAAAGTTGGAAGCTACAGGGGTGAAATATACTTGTGGTGATATTAAGGTGGAGACGCAGATTCCAGGGGAGTTCAATGTATATAATTCTATGGCATGTTTAGCGGTGGGGCGAAGATTAGGATTGAAGGATGCGGAGATTTCTAAAGGAGTCCAAGCATTAACAGAGGTGGAAGGGCGGATGAACCGGCTTTCTTTGGGACAAGATTTTGAGGTGATAGTAGATTTTGCACACACGCCGGATGCATTTCTCAAGGTATTTCAGTCGGTGAAGGCACCATCTAGCAAGGGTAGGATTATTTCCCTGTTTGGTGGGGCTGGTAGGCGTGATGAAAGCACTAGAGCTGAGAGAGGAGAAATTGCTGGAAAATATAGCGATATTTGTGTCATTACCGAAGATGATTCTAGAGATGAGAAGCCGCTTGATATTATGGAGCAGTTTAAAGAAGGTTGTATTAAAGCTGGGCTTTCTGAGAAAAATATTTTGATGATTGAAGACAGAGAGAAGGCAATTTTTGAGGCGGTAAAATTGGCGAAGAAGGGGGATCTGGTGCTGATCCTTGGTAAAGGTCACGAAAAAACTATCCTCAGGGCTGATGGGGCACATCCGTTTGAAGATTTGAAGGTGACAAGTAAGGCTATTGAGAAAATTTTGGCCTAAAATGTTTTCCGACTCTAGATTTCTGGGGCGGTGATGCCTTCTGGGTCGTAGTTGGCGATACCTTCGGCAATTTTTTCTGGGGTGATGTGAAGAGCATCAGCGATAGCGGTGGCACAGGCCATATAAGATACAATAGGCTCGCCAGTAAGGAAGGAGGCAACGGTAAAATTGCTATTGCCGATAGCAAGCTCAGCTTCGGTTCCCTGTTTGTAGAGTTTGCTTCTGATAATTTGAATGTTGCTAAATCTATCGCTGCCATAGGTAAGGGTGGCATCTTTGCCAGCAAAGTCAGCAAAATCGGTGTAGTTTGCGTCGTCGCGGTTTAATACGACATAATCTGGCTCCATATCAAAGAGGATGCCTTCGGAGGCGGCGAATTCGGCAGGCTTGGCGTCATCTAAAGAGGCTGGGACATAATTGGTAAGCGCAGCGACATGAACAGGCAGACCAAAGAAAACATCTTTTTCTAGAGATTGAGCTGGGGCGGTGACAACGACATAATTAGCACCAGCTTTCCAAGCGGTAGAGAGGAATTTGTGAAGTGCGCCAAGTTTGATTTGATCCTCGGATGCAAGGATGGCAACTGGCTGGCCGGTGGCTTTGAGGATTTCGTGGACGAAATTAGCGACTTCTACTTTGCCAGTGGTACCGGTGACACAAATAAGTTTCATGTCTTTGATAGGACGGCCATAGTAACTACTCAGGATTTTTGCTTTTAGTTTCCCCGTTTTGGTTTTAGCTGATTTACCCGATTTTTTACTCTTTTCCATAAGATAAGTATAGCATAAAATAAAAAAATGTGTTAAAATAACAGTGTCACAGTTTTTGTGATGCTCATTTATTTTTCTAGGTGGATGTAACTTTAAAGTACTATTTGTACTTTTTTATATCCACATATGCATCTTCTAGCCCTAAAGGCTAGAGGATGGAACCATGGGTATGTGCCCGTAGCTCAGCTGGATAGAGCGTTTGCTTGCGGAGCAAAAGGTCGTAGGTTCGAATCCTGTCGGGCATACCAAATTTTTTGCTAAAATCACCTGAGAGGGTGTTTTTTTCTTGCTCGCTCTATCAATAATAGCGCTTCACAAGAAGAAATACCATCTCAGGCGATTTTATCTAAAAAATTAAAAACAATTTGCCAGTTTTTTTATTTCGGAAAATAGGTTGGTAGCTTAGCCCCAACCCCAAACACGAAGGAGTGCTGGGAAAAATTCTGGGTTGATAGCGTTGCCGATAGCATCGAGAAACTGTTTTGGGAGAGAATGCATAACAGAGCCATAGATAAGGCCCCAGATGATGATAAAACCTAAGAAGCCATAGGCTAAGACTAGACTATGATTGGCACTGCGTTGATCGGAGTAGGCACGCTTTACAAGAGAGACAATGGCAGCGGTAATGAGAATAGCGCCATTGATGACATCTAGGACGCTGGTACCAAAATAGCTGATAATCATAGAAAGACCAATCCAGAAAAGACCAACATAAAGCGTGATGGCGGCAAAGCGGCTAAGCCATTTTCCGGCCTGGACATCTAGATTAGTAAGGTGTGCAACGCGACCAATAAAACCTAGACCGCCGGCTACAAGTGTAAAAATAATCAAGATGAGCATAATAGGCTCGCCGATCTGGAAAACAAAGTTGGTGTCTAGGGGGTTAATATCGTATGTCATAACCTTATTATAGCATAAGCGTGTTATAATAAGCATAGGATGGATGCTAAACAGAAAAAACAGCAAGATAAACTGATAAAAGCACTAATAGAGCATGATTATAAAATCTTGGGAAAGCCACAGGTGGAGATTTCTGCTGAGGAAAGAGAGCGGTTTTATCGGATGGTGTCAGTGGGACAGATTAATTCGGAAATTTTTGACAAAGTAATTTCTAGTATCAGAGGTCCGTTAGAAGCAGATGGGGCGGAAAAGGTACTAGAAAAGCTTCTGGATGACAACCATGAAAAGCGAATTTTGGCCTATATGGCAGGGCTGGGATTTGATAACTTTAAGGATATTAAGCCAGCAACAGTGGAAGATTTTATCAAAAGGTATCCTAATCCAGGGGATTTTGAGGCAGCGAAAGAAGATTTTTTGGAAGCAATCAAGCGGAGCAATCCAGAGGCAAAATACCAAGAATATGTATCAGCAATGAGGGATTTTTGCCTGGATATTTATGGTAAAAAACAAGAGTATTACGAGCAAATAAACGAGCTAAAACGCCAAGCGGAAGATTGGCGGATGGATCGCGAGAGTGAAAAACTAGCGGTGGATTTTTTGGAAAAAGCCGAGGTAAGTGGTGATGGCTGGCTACAAAATGGTCAGGTCTATATGCTAACGAGAGATTTGCTAAAAAAAGTGGGCTTGGGGCCTAGGTATTTACTCTCTATCGGCGGCGTAGAGATTGCACTTTCTAAGGTGTTTAAGGTGGATGTGCACGAGGCGGCAATAGCTTATGTAAAATCTAGCAATATAGTGAAAGTGCGAGGATACTACAGAAGTAACTCCCAGGGAGTGTGGCGACTTTTGGCAGATTATGTGGGTGGCAATGGAGAAATCGCTTGGTATGGCGTAGGTAGAAATGAGGAATCTTTGACTTTGCCACTCAAGATACAAAAGCAGCTAAACATGATTTCTGAGCAGGAGCAAGTGGGTCTTGATGGGATAAACACTGGATTTTTCTTGGCTGGTACGGCAAAAAGGTTTAATTCTAAAGAAGAATACAAAAAATTGGTAGCAGAAAACAAGATGGAAGCGGATTACTACAGAGAAGTAAAGCCAGAGCCAACGCTAAACTTTGGGGTGCTTTCTACAAGTAAACATCCGCCAGAAAGTATTGACATAAATGGTGACAAAGAGCCAAATTTCCGGAATTTGCTAGATTACTATGTGATGCATACGGATATGTATGGAAAAGTAACGGTGAGGCAATTCCCTTCAATGGATGATTCCCTGCGATATTTGATGTTTGAGGTGGGCGAGGGTAACAATAAGAAAGCTTGGGTTGGTGGCATGGAGATGAATGCACCAATAACTTCTACTGGTCTAAAATCTGAATGGATTTCTACTGGCGATATAGCAACGCCGCTATTTGAGTATCAGACGATGACTGGTGGATATGGCGTGCCAGATGGCAGGAATGATGGTTATGAAGATATGTGGCCAAAATACTTGAGCCAGATGCCAATAGTGAAGAAATATTTGTATACTTGGAGAGATAGTAGGTAGAGTTTTGCTCCACCTTTACAAATCTTTTCTGACTGGTTGGCTCAAGTCAAATGGGAATAATTATTCTAGGCAGCTCTGCGCCGGAATTGACAGTTCCGTACTCGAGCTGTAGAATAATTATTCCCATTTGTTTCGCCAACAA
>JAFRCG010000026.1 GCA_017404515.1 Candidatus Saccharimonadota bacterium
CAGTGATAGTAACGCGTATCTCTTGTACATGGATAGTAACTCTCTCCTCCCCCAGCATAATGTTAATAAAGCCCTCGGGTTTGCTCTCCACTGTGTCTCCTACTCCACCAAATACCCGTCGGTATCCGCTTTCGTATGTATTTGCTGGGCAGTATAGTTGGGCCGCTAGTAAGCTAGGCAATCAGAATGAATATGGATTCTCATGGAGTAATACAGCAGTAAACCAAAACGATGCCCGCAGGCTTTATATCAATGGCGGCTCTGGCTTAGTTGATAGCGATATTACTAAAGCTGGCGGTTTTCCTCTCCGTTTCATCTTAGCGGAGAGACTGCCCATTGGTCTTGCCGGTGCTATATTGAGGATCAAGAAAGCTAGCATATGTATATAAGAAGTATGCCTCACCAGCATTGTTGGCTGTGATGGACCACCAATACCCACGGGAATTCTGACCATCTACTAAACCATAGCCATTTAGCCAGTAGTAGACACCTGAGAATACATACGAAAGCGGATACCGACGGGCACCGGTGAAATAGGAGGAGGGGGGCCGATAAAACAGGGCTACTAGAGTTTGTAATGAGATTTAGACCAGATTTTGGATTTGTGATTTTTACAACTATCGTTGTAAAAATGAGCAAATCCAAAGTCCCAAACTCTAGTAGCCTGTTTTATGCAAGGCCCCCGCTGTACATACTTGAAATTCGTTATTTACGCTTGCGTTTTAGGCTGAATTTTTGCATCAAGCGACGGCGCTCGGCTTTTTCCTCAATCTGTTCTTTGAGCTCGTTTTTGTTATGGATGCCGTAGATGAGATTGGTAATGCCATAAATCATCATGTAGGTGCCAAAGAATTTGACAAAGGTGGTGCTATCTACAAAGCTGCCGGAGTTTAGGATGACTACGCCGATGACGCTGCCACAAATACCACAAACAATCCACATAAATTTATCAGTTTTATCAGTAACAGAGGTAAAGGCCAAGATAATTTCCAAAACGCCACGCCCCATGGTATAAACAGCAATCAAGACTAATTGCCAAACTAGGTTTTGATTTAGAGAGAAGAAAAGCAACATGGCGATAGCTACTTCTGAGACAGCCATTAATAGACTAACGATAAGTGAGCCGCCAAAGTGTTTGCGGTGGAGAAGGTTAAATACCTCTATAATGCCAAGACAGAGCAAGGTGGAAGCTACAATAGAGACAAGCGAAAAAATATCTTGGTTGCCAGTAAACATCACATACCAGCCAAATAGTAGGCTCACCACACCCTGAAAAGCATAGACTAGCCAGTGGCTTTCAATATATTTTCGCTTAGTTACCATAAAATAGACTCCTAGATATTATCCTTATGCTTATTATAGCACAAGGAGCTAGATATGGCGAATTTTGCGACGGACAGTCTCAATACCTTTGGTCTTGAGATATTTGACTGGGCTAATGATGAGGTCGTGTGCTGGCAAATATTTTAGCTCGTCGCCGCCAAAGCCACGCTTAAAGAATGACACACCATAAAAACGGTGGTTTTTCTCATTTTCGCCAACGATACCCCAGAGGTTGTAACGATAAATTCCGCGTGCCCGAGCGTCTTTCATGGCCTCCACATGCAGAATAGGCGAGCCAGACATTTTGGTGCCAAGTTCTGTAGAGACAGCATAGTGATAAGAAGCCTCGTTGCCGTAGAAAATCATGAAATTTTGCGCCAAAATTTGACCTTCATATTTGGCGGTATAGAGCACAGCTTCGTTGTTTTTAGCAAAAGCCGCAAATTGCTTGGTTAGAAAATCTTCGGAAAAAGCTACAAATTCTTGACGCTTAGCGGTCTGTAATTCTATCTGATAGAATTCGTGAATGTCTTTAGGGTCGGTGGATTTTTCAATGGCAAAACCTTTGTTTCTGGCATTATTGACGGCATAACGGATACGGCGATGCATGTTTTTGATGATTTCTTCTTCGGATTTATGCAGATCCAAGATTGCAGCATATTCTACCGAAAGAAAAGTAGGGGCTTTTTTGAGACCTAATTCCCGAAATAGCTTAAAAGCCGCCTCAGATTCTTCTAACTGTGGTCGGACACGCACAAAAACACAGTGATATTTTTTTCCTTGCTCTTTCATGTCGGCAAAAAGTGCTTTTACTATCTGTTTCTTTTTCCAATCTAGGATTGGCCCACCGGCAATAGCCAGATGACGGCCACGCTTGGCGTGTTCTACTACGCCAGCGTAGGCACCTAGAATATTACCCTTATCATCTACCGCAGCTCTGCGAACTACTTCATTGCCTCTACTCTTGTGAAATTCGTAAAAGTCCCAGGATTGTAGAAAATTAGCCTCTTTATGCGATGTGATAAACTTGTCCCACTTGGATCTAGATTCAATTTCCAAAATTTTCATTATAGATGCCTCCGCTTCTTACGAATCCTTTCAATCAGATAATCCGGGGCGTATTTTAATTTGCTTATAATAATGTCGTGGGCAGGAATATAGGCTACGACATCGCCGCCAAAACCTTTTTTGAAAGTAGTAACGCCAGCAAAGCGGTGATTAGGCTGATTTGGCGGAGCGATGCCCCAGAGGTTATAATACTTTACTCCCTGTTTTTTGAGATCGCGAATGATTTTCCACTGCAGAGCGTAGGCGCCAGGCAATTTACGGTTGAGATCGGTAGAGGCAGCCTCGTAATATTCAGCTTCATCGCCATCAACCAAAATTAGACCATAGGCAATCGGCTCGCCCTCGGCAGTTTTAGCCACATAGATGTTGGCATTTTTGCCAAAGGCTTCCCTTTCTGCCAACAAAGTTTTTAGATCTGGCGGGATAAAATGTTGCCTGGCAGCAGTTTCTGCTTGCACGGCGTGGAACTCCTTAAATAATTTTTCACTATTTCCGCGTTCCACCTTAATGCCTAATTTGTCAGCACGGCGGACTTCATAGCGAGTTTGTCTACGCATATTGCTGAGGAGCTGTTCTTCTGACTGAGAAAGGTCAATAATCACTGTATGTTCGGCAGCTAAATACCACGGAGCAAGTTTGGCGCCAATGCTTTTCATAATTTCAAGATTTTCTGGGGTTTCTAAGAGTTGTGGACGCAAACGAATGAAAGCGCAGCGCTCCTCTTTAGCGGTGCTGACTACTTCGGTTATAGCTTCTTTGATGGCAGATTTTTTATGCCAATCAATCACCGGGCCACAAGGGATTTCCATAAAACGACCGCGCTTGGCGTTTTTGATAATCATCACTACATAGCCGCCACTCTTAAATTTCTTGGAAATAACTTTGTGACCTAGGGCAGCATTTACCTTGGCCCAAGCTTCTGACTGTGGAAAATTAGGAGCCTCATATTTCTTGAGTTTGGCGATATCTACGGTGTTTTCTTCTGTCATTTTTGGTTCTCCTTTATAATTTTGAGGGCTGGGGCCAGAGCGGATTTTTGATAATAATTTGGTAAATTGATGATTTCTTTGGATACGGCGGTGGCTACTGGGAATTCCTTTTCAGGAAAGTGGACTTTTTTGTAATACCTCACAGGAGAGATAGGCACATCGTACCAGATTTCTCGGAAATTGAAGCCGTTTTGGTCTAATTTTTCAATCAATTGAGCCCGATTTTTGACAAATAAGTGCGTGCGGATAGGGGTAGCGCCAGAAGGCGGAATACTTTCAAGCTGGCGCAAAACTAGTTTGTCTTGCCAGTAGGTAGGGCGCCTACGGCAATCTAATTTGGCATCAACGGCACGCTCAATAAAATGGATCTTGATTAGTGGCCCATACCAGTATTTTTCTAGATGCACTCGGGAAAGGCCACGCCCAATAGCCGCAAATAGCGGATACCATCTGGCACGCAAAGAATCTGATAGCTTAGGGTGTTTGTCCCCAAGTTTTGGAAGAATCGCGTTTTGCTCTCTCAAAATTAATGCACCGCCCGTAATAGCATCCAGAGATTTACCCTTACCAAAAGAGAGTGCGGCGGCGGCACCTACTGAGCCAATCTCCCTACCATCTGCGTATTTGATGCCGGTAGCGTGAGCTAGATCTTCAATAATTACGAGTTGGTGTTCTTTGGCAAATTTTTCCAAAGCCACAATATCCATAGGAATACCTAAGGTGTTTTGGAGCACTATGGCTCTGGCATGAGGATGTTTTTTGAGGCAAGTAGCCAGGGTCTTGGTGCCAAAACTTAGCGTTTTTCTGTCAATATCAGCATACACTGCCTTACATTCAGCATATTCTACAGCCTGCAGAACAGCATAACAGGTAAAGGCGTTGATGATTACTTCGGAATTTTTGGGAACCAACATCTTTAACGCAGCGGCAAGGGCTGAGCGACCATTATTCATCAAATGTACTTGAGAATCTGGGACATCATAGCGCTCAGCTAGTTCAGACTTAAGCATATTAGACCATTTACTTGACGCTATGGCAAATGTATGTCTTACCACATCTTTAGCGCGGTAATTAGAGGCCTGACCCAAAAACAATCTAGAAGACACTTGGGTTACCCTTCTTTCCCTGTTCTAGCTCGGCTTTTAACTTTTCTCTGTCGGATAGTTTTTCTGGTGCAACCTTCATACCAGGCATAGAGCCAGATTTGGTAATGACATGGGCTTTTTCTCTATCTTCATCCTCTGGAGCCAGACGATGGCCAGGAGCCTTGATTGAACGCTCGGGCTCAGCGGACTTAGATGAGGCCAGCTTGATAGATTCGGTAGGCTTAGCGGGCTCCGTAGATTCTGCGCGAGGTTTTCTAGTTTTGGTATCCTCATCAATAATTTCTTCGTCAAAAGCCTCGATGCGAGACTTCTTGCTGTTCTTGGATTTTTTGGATTTTGCAGCAGCCTTGTCGGCTTTTTTGTGCCTTTCTGGCTCTGGCACAGCAGAGAGAATGTCGGATTTTTGCTCTAATTCTGACAAATCTTCTTGATTTTTGGAGCCCGGAACTTTCTCTAAGACCTGGGAGAATTTGTCTTTGACGCTTTTCTTTTTGGATTTTGAGCTGCGTCTTTCCTCTACATCTAGATCATCCTCTTGCTGGTCTTTTTTGGGCTGATTCTTTTTGCGACCACGATTATTCTTGTAGAAGCCAACTAATTTAGGTGCTTTTTTGGATTTTTTGTCCTCTTTAGCTTCTTCTGGAGCTTCTACTGGCTTTTCTTCTGCCGGAATCTCAATTTCGCCTTCTATCAGGTGCGCCTTGATGATTCTTTTGGCGCCAATGAGGCTTGATTTAGGGTACCAAGTTGGGAGATTAACAATCTCAGTGGCGACCTCGGCAGCTACCGGGCAAGCATCCGGATGAAAATCAGCCTTGTGGAAGTAACGCTCTGGAGCCACTGGCGTATCATACCAGATATCACGGAAGAAATACCCCTGTTTTTCTAGTTCTTCCAAAACCGAATCTCTGTCGTCTACCAGATAGAATTCTCTTAGCGGCTTGCGTCCATGGCGAGGTATGCTCTGAAGCTGAGACAAAGCCAGGCGACATTGCCAAAATGTGAGCCTAGTATCTGGGGAGACTCTGCCGTCGGCTGAGCGCTTGATGGCGTGAATTTTGGTAAATAGCGCCGTAAATCCACGCCCAACTTTTTTGTGTACGCGATATCCAGTCCGGATAATGGCGCAGAGCAATGGATAGATTCTAGCGCGGAAATTGTCTTTGAATTTTGGTGGTTCTAATGGCTGTTTAACTGGAGAGTCTAGCTGATCGGTAAGCACTACGGCTCCACCGGTAACCGCATCAATAGATTTGCCTTTGCCAAAAGAAAGTACTGTAACTCGGCCCACGGTGCCGGCTTCGCGGCCATCTGGATATCTAACTCCGGCGCAATGTGCTAGGTCCTCAATAATGGACAGCTTATGGCGCTTGGCCACTTCTTCTATAGCCTCAATATCTACCGGTATGCCCAAGTTATTTTGGACAATTACGGCCTGAACATCTTTTTCTCCCTCAATAGCTTCTTCTAGCTCTTTGGCACCAAAATGCAAAGTTTTCTTGTCGATATCGGCAAAAACCGGCACACAACCTGCAGTTTTGATAGCCTGAATTACAGCATAGCAAGTCATACTGGTAATCACTACCTTGCTGCCACGCCTAGCAACAGTCTTGATGGCGATATTTAACGCAGTGCGACCATTAGCATAAACTGCAACATGGTCATAAGTGGCGCCATAGTGGGCTGCCAAAAAAGCGCGCAGTTCAGATAAATTGTGCTCAGCGCCGGTAGCAAAAGTATGTCTCAAGGTGTCTTTGGCACTAAAGGTAGAAGAAAGGCCTAGAAAATATTTCATGACTGCTCCTTCAAGACGCGGTAAATCGCCTTAGCTAAGCCCTCTGGATCGGAAATATATGGGGCGTGATTCCAGTCTTGATAAAGCCTCAGGGTACTGTTTTTGAGGCGGCGGTGCATTTCGTCGGCCTGGTGAGGTGGAGTAACATTGTCTAGCTTACCCCAAAGGATAGTGGTAGGCGTAGTAATAGGAGTAAAATCTAAGGCTTTATCACTATCAAGCATATTGGCTAAAGTCTTTTTCATGTTTTCTGGGGCGTGGTCATAGTCCGAAGCACCCAGCAATTTGTGGTATACCTTGCGCAGAGGCTTAATCTTCTTGAGGGGAGAAAGAGCTTTGGAAATTTTCTTGGCAACATTACGCTTAGTTGATTCTTCGTAAATCCCAGCGGCATCTAGCAAGATCAAGTGTTTTAGCTTTTCTGGCTTTTTGCTGGATAAATTCAGCAAGATACGGCCGCCATTACTATGCCCCAAGGCAATGGCGCCATCAGGGATGTTTTGATCAGCCCATCTTACATACTCGTCAATGGTCCAGACTTTATTAGACGGAGCGGTGAGGCCAGGCACATGGAGCATCTCCACGCTAATTCCCTGGCGTTTTAAGATTTGAATAGTGGTCTCCCAAGGAGCGACTGTATAAGTCCAACCGTGGATAATGTATAATTTTTTCATTAGTATAGCCCTCTTTTCTCGCGTCTTTTAATATAAACTGTCTCTCTACGAGGAAGATTCTTGGCGTTAGCAGGATCGTCTAGCAATTTCTCTACCAACCACTCTAGATACTGGCTTCCCTTAAACACAATTACTTCCTCTCCGGTAGTATGTTCCTTAATAAACTTTAGGGCTTGTTTAACATCGTCAAGTGCTACAACATTTATCTTCTTTTTGTCAAGAATAGGTTTAGTGTATTTTTTGGTCCTTCGGCCAACTAGTACCACCTGTTCTGGCTTGGTGGCAATAATCGCTTCTGCCAGTTTGGCGTGCTCTTCGCCCTCAATTTTGCCTTGTTCTATCATGTCGCCCAAAACTAGCCACAGGTGACGACTTTTCATCTGGGCGGCCATTTCCAGAATAGACTCTACGCTGATAAGATGCGCATTGTAGCTACTATCAATCAGCGTGAGGCCATTTTTCCCCTTAAAATAAGAGCTGCGGCCAGGTGGTAGTGGCATTTTGGAAAAGTCTGGATTAACCTTGACTTTCAAATATTCACATAATTTTTCCAGCATGGTTAGCTGAATCGCCAAATCTCTAGGCTGCGGAGAGGCAAAATGGAAGGTGGTTTTGCCGATAATGTAATCGGTAGAAGTAGGGGTAATAACATAGCCTTTCAAATCAGACTTGTGGCACTCTATCACCTCAGCCTTGATATTGTGATGTTTTTTGATTTTTTCCAGGGCTTTAGTCATGAGATAGATGTCGCCGTCGATGTAAATCTTCTTCTTGGTGTATTGAGGTAGCATGGCAAATTCGTGTGTGATAGCACGGTCTATATCTCTGAATTCTCCGTTTTCTACCTGATTTTCATACTGAATAGCATGAGAGCGGCCAAGAGAAATCCACAGTGTAGCCTCCGGACGAAGCCATTTAGCCAAAAATTCGGTCTCGTGCGGGCGCTCGCCGTCAATCTCTACCACATAAAACTCCCCCTTTCTAGTGTAAAATAGAGATTTTATAGGAACTAGGATGACTAGCCAGAGCCAACGCAGCTTACTGCCAGTAACACCATGAGTGCCAACAAGGTCGAAGGCAATACCAAAAGCAGAGTTGGCATCGTGAGAATAGTGGGCTTTTTCTCCTAATTGATATTCCATCATGTGCAGCATGGTGGTCTTACCTACAGAGCCAGTAATGGCTATCACCCGAGGGTGCCAGCGTTTAAAAGAGAGGTTTGCAAAGAATCGGAAATACCCCGCAGCAACAAAATAGAATTTTTTCTTCATCCGAGCCACAAAACTCATAGATTAATTATAACACGAAACTAGAAACGGAGACAAAATAGACTGCTAGACTTTTACTAGATTGATACTGGTTATACTTGACTTTTTTAGAGATGTGTGGTATAATGTAAGCATAGTCGGTATCTTATCAATCTGATAAGAGAAAACTAGAAAGTTGAACTAGTAAACTTATAGATCATAGGAGGTGGGAAATGATCGAAATAAAGGCATACGAAGTCGAAGGACTCAAAGAAAGATGTGTAGCTAGTTTAGCGGGCATTTATAATTTAAGCAAATTGGTGGAGCAGCTTAAGTTCCACGGATATCAGGTCCCAACGGATGTCGAAGAGTATTTCGACTGGGACCGTTTTATTGATGAAGCCGACATTAACGAAGCACACTTCATGGTAGAAGGTGCCGATGCGGTAATCGACGGGATCAATAAAAAAGTGGAACTTTTGACCAAGCATGCAAAAGCAGCACTTTTTATGTGCTCTCAGGCAGAAAAACAGATGCTTGCTCATAGTTTCTCTACTGTCAAAAAATTTGCTTAACAAAAATCCCCCTGGCACTAAGCTAGGGGGTATTTTTATGCGATTACATCTTGATTTCTGCGTCTACGCCAGCTGGCAAAGAGAGATTTTGCAAGCTATCGATAGTCTTTGGGGTGGCACCCAAGATGTCGATAAGACGCTTGTGGACTTTCATTTCAAAAGCCTCACCACCGGTCTTGTAGACATGTGGGGATTTGACCACGGTGAAAGTGCTACGCTTGGTAGGAAGTGGCACTGGCCCAGATACGCTAGCACCGGTGCGGATAGCAGTATCTACGATCTGCTTGGCACTCTGATCAATCACGCGGTGATCATAAGCTTTTAGTCTGATACGAATTTTGAGGCCTTCGTTTTTATTAGCCTTGGTGGTTTTGGCGGATTTTGCTTCTGCCATATTATCCTTTCTTGCCTTGCGGCTTGCTAGCTCCATAACCTCAGATTGCGTCTAGACGCGCCTTCGATGAGTTTTTGGGGCTCATGTTTAATAACTGTAACTTTATATTACACCATTTTAGCTAATTTGTCAAAACAAAAATCCCAGAGTATAAACTCTGGGATTAGTGCAATTCAGTCGCCATAAAGAGCGTTGAAATCATAGGTGCTCTTGATGTAATTTGCGTGCTGTCTGGTAGCAGCAATAGCCTGTTCTATGATTTCTGCTGACACATTCTCTGGTATTTCCGCAAACTCATAGGTTTTAACCCAGATTTTGCCCAGATCTTGGCCGTTCCTAAAAAGATGCCAGTGCGGCATCTCCGCAGTACAGTCAGTCTTTTTGTGATCCACTGCCAGATAAAAGCCATCTTTCAATATTTTGTTGAATCTCAATTCTCCACCCCCTTTGCGAGAATTAGAAACGCTTTGCGCCTGGTCCCTGGAATTGGCGCTGGGCTCCTTTTAACAGCATCCTTGAAATAGCGTCATACCAGTCACAGTCATCTGAGCTGCTCCTTGAGGCCTGAGGATATTTGGTCCGCATCTCGTCCAGCGACAGAGGTGTCTGACCGTCCAAACCCAGGTAGTCCCTAAGGAAAGAATAGCCATAGCATCTGGACTGGCGCTCTTTGCTGATGGTGGAATCATAGGAATTGGCTGTCACGATAACCTTACGCATGGGCTTTCTGGTGTCGTCAGGCGGAATAACGGTCATGTAGTAGCCTTCCTCGATTGAAAACCGGAAGTTCTCCAGCTTGTGGATAGCATCTTCCATCTGTTCGCAGACACCATCACGATTCATAATTCCCGGCCCAAAGATGCCTTCCATCAGCGCACGGTATTTTTGCTCCTGTGGAGCATTTCTGATTTGTTGAATTGCATTAAGGTCCATTGCAACACCCCCTTTGAAAAAATATTTACAACAACTTTTCGATTATACCATAATTCCAGGAAAAATGGAAGAGTGGAAACTGATTATTCTTGATTTTTAGTGTAAGTATGATATAATAAGGGATGTAACTGTAGTAGTTTCGTACTTTAGGAGGGAAGATAATGACAATAGACGAAATCTACGCTGCAAAAGGGCCGATCCCGGCCAAAAGCCTGAAAGTCACTGCAATGGCGGATTTTCCGCAACAATTAATGGCAAAAGTAGAGGGAGATTATCCTCTGCCGGAAGCACTGATGCAATTGAGGGCGATTGTGCCGAAAAATTTTCAACCGGACGAATTGCCCGAGTTGATCATAATTGGGTATGATGATGTGGGACGGAGTTGGATCGAGAACAACCCATTCCCTGACACCGTGCTGGATGTCGCTGATAGCACAAAAGTAGAAGAAGCCATCAGCGATTCAAGACGCCCGCACGGTGAAGCAGTAAGACTGGAGATAATCGACCCCTGGGTCGACAAATCACCGGTAATAGCCGTTTTTGAAAGAGTCCGCGATGGCGATGTGCCCACAGAGGATTGGGCGCTCAAATTCATCCAGGCCCGCTCAGATGAGTATATGGCTATATTGGGTGAGCTGAGAGAGAACGGAGACCTTGACCTGTTGCCAGAAGCAGACACTGCGGAAAGAATAGAGTTCTTGGAAGGATTTATAGGGCTCACTATTCGCAGAATCCCGATAAGACACACAGTGTTCCTCACATAACAAAAAAGCCTCTTGGATATTCCAAGGGGCTTTTTCTTGGTGCGTTATATTATCTATTATTAGATTCGGCAATAATTTTATCTTTTGTTTGATGACGCTCTATTCGATATGCTTCTTCGTACTCTTCCCGTGTCATTTGACGAATGCGATTGCCTTCAACTTTTGTGTATTTGTATTTATCATGCATTATACCGTCATCAATTTCTTCAATCAAATCCCATCCTTCGCGCGCATTCCCAGCAAGTTCCATAATGTTGCTAGTCAAAAGATTGAGGTATTGACGCGACTCTTCGGGCATAGATTCTAATTTGGAATAATAAATTTTGTCTGCGTCCTCTCCGTATTTTTCGCGAAATGTCTTCCTCAAATATTTTCTCTGATTAGCCTTTCCATCTCCATCATATGTCATGAAATTGATAATTTTTACGCCATTTCCATAGTCTTCCGGAAATAAATCCGCTCCAGTTTTTTCGTCGACCACACCATCTAAGATGTTTTGGTCAACGCGTGCTTCAAACCATTGCTCCGCTGAGTCTGTAAACATCTTGTAATGTATTCCTGGATGGTCTGTGTTGAACTCATCGGTCGCATAACGCGCCATTTGGATCGTTGTCACAATCGCAGAACGAATATTTTCATCGAGTTTTTCCCTTTTTTCTTTCAAGTCTTCTGGATATTTAAGAAATTTTATGGCATCATCATGGCTTGCTTCTTTTGCCTCATCTCCAAACAAGATTTCGTAATCCTCAACTTCACCATCCTCGTCAAGAAATTCTTTCATGTAGGCATTGCGAAAATCTCCACTAGCAATACTCTTTTTGAACTCATCTATCTGCGAAGTTGTGTCAACATTAAGATATTTGGCTCTTTTTTCGTAGTCACGAATCATTCTATCTGCCCACTGTTTTATTTTTGAATTAAGAAAACTATATTCAGTTACATATTCGGCATCAAGTTCCTTCGATTTTTCAGTTTCCGAATTTTCCGCTAATTCTTCGGCTTTATTTGCGGCATCTGCGAGTTCCGAGACAACATCCCATCCGTTATTTATTTTATTTCCATCATTGTGTTGCGCTTCACCGTTATTCGAGTAATCTTCCATCTTTATATTTTCCTTATGTTTTGTTCTTTTAATGATACCCCCCCCCGGGCATTTTTGTCAAGAAAGACCACCACAAAAAATCGCCCCGAAGGGCGATTTTTTGGAATTGGAAAGATAGAACTTTCTACTTCGATTATTTGATGATCTTGGTGATAACACCAGAACCAACGGTCTTGCCACCTTCGCGGATAGCAAAGCGGTCGTTGTTGTTCATAGCGATAGGAGCCAAGAGTTTGACCTTGAAGGTAACAGTATCGCCAGGCATGACAATTTCCTTGTCAGCTGGAAGCTCTACCTCACCAGTAACATCGGTGGTGCGGAAGTAGAACTGTGGCTTGTAACCCTTGGAGAATGGAGTGTGGCGGCCGCCTTCCTCTTTCTTCAAGATGTAAACTTCACCTTCAAACTCGGTATGTGGGGTGATGGTGCCTGGTTTGGCAATCACCTGGCCACGCTCGATCTGCTCGCGCTCAATACCGCGGAGAAGAAGACCAGCGTTATCGCCAGCTTGGCCCTGATCAAGAGTCTTGTGGAAGGCTTCGATACCGGTAACAACAGATTTCTGAGTATCTCTGAGACCGACGATTTCTACTTCGTCGTTCAATTTGACAACACCTTGCTCGATACGACCAGTAGCAACAGTACCACGGCCTTTGATGGAGAAGACATCCTCAATAGGCATGAGGAATGGCTTGTCTAGATCGTGCTCTGGAATGTCAAAGTATTCATCCATAGCTTTGACAAGATCCATGATAGCTTGTTCGTTCTCTGGATCACCCTCAAGAGCCTTAGTAGCAGAACCCTTGATGATTGGAGCGTTGTCGCCATCAAAGCCATATTTGTTAAGAAGTTCGCGAACATCCATCTCTACTAGTTCAACTAGTTCTGGATCAGCGAGGTCCATCTTGTTCAAAAATACGATGATTTTTGGAACATTCACCTGGTGAGCAAGAAGGACATGCTCGCGGGTCTGTGGAAGTGGACCATCATTAGCGGCGACTACTAGAATAGCACCATCGATCTGGGCAGCACCGGTAATCATGTTCTTGATGTAATCGGCGTGGCCTGGCATATCGACGTGAGCGTAGTGACGCTTTTCGGACTCATACTCCTGGTGAGAGGTAGCGATGGTGATACCACGAGCTTTCTCTTCTGGAGCGTTGTCGATTTGGTCGTAAGCGACTGGTTTGTTAACTTCGGAAGGAAGTTTCTTTGCTAGGACTGCAGTGATAGCTGCAGTAAGAGTGGTCTTACCATGGTCAACATGGCCCATGGTGCCAACATTAATGTGAGGTTTGGAACGGTCAAAATCTGCCATTCTTATTATCTCCTTTTGTTATTAATTGTCGGGAGCACTAATAAAAACCAGCTCCAGACACTTGAAATTATTTTATATTATTTTGAGAACTTTGTAAAGTGTTTTTAGCTGGTTTTTCTAAAAAGCTTAACTTATAAAAATAACCAGCCAAAATGTTGAGCACTGCAAATTTTCCGCACTGATGAGGCTCGTTTGCGATTTGCAATCTTCCATGCTAAAATTTACACAGAAAACATTTTGTTTCGTCCTTTAGGAGGTGTGTTATGAGTGTAAATTTACAGGAATCTCCGGTGGGAACCAGCGTGATTAAATTAGATGGCTTTGCTCACTTTTCTGATAGTAATTTTGACAAGGAGCAGCTTGCAATTGCGGTTTTACGCTGCGAAAATCACTGGCAAGACGGGCGGGAATGCCTGGCATTCCAAGAAAGAGCCACCTTTACGCTAAGGTGTCCGGAAAATTCTGACATCAGGTCTGTTTCCGAGCTCAAAAGTCGCATGGGTAGAGATTTTGCCAAATATCTTGGTTGCACCAGAAACGATATTCCGTCAAGTTTCTATCCGGAGTTAACTGGTAGCACGCGGATGTACAGAGAGCATGAGATGTTTTGCTGGTTGGATAATGTTACGGATGATCACACTTACAAACTGAAGGCTTTAGTGATCGAATTCCTCTGTGGCGAGATCGAACTTCTGCCGGAGGTGTCACTACTAAAAGTCCCAAATAGTAGCGTGACGGAGGAATACACTTTGTATTTCCGGCCTTTACTCAATCGGCTATTTGCCATCAGCTTGACATTTTCTAAGACCAAGCCGCATGTCAGGCTCGCTGGAGACACGGGAAAATATTTTATAGCTTTTCCGACATAACCCCACCAAAAACACCCCTATTATAGGGGTGTTTTTCATGTTGGGAAGATTATTTGGTGGATCTTTCCTCAATAATCTGTTGAGCTACATTTGGTGGTACTTCTTCATAGTCAAAGAGCTCCATAGAGGAAGCAGCACGGCCTTGGCTCATAGAGCGAAGATCGCCGGTATAGCCAAAGAGGTTGGCAAGTGGGCAGAAGGCTTTGATAAGCTTGGCGCCACCGTTCATGTCTTCCATCTCGTCGATGCGACCACGGCGAGCATTGATATCGCCGATAACATCGCCCATGAATTCCTCTGGGGTAGTGATTTCTAGTTTCATCACTGGCTCAAGCAAGACTGGAGAAGCTTTCTTGATACCTTCGCGAGTAGCGATAGACCCGGCAAGTTTGAAGGCCAGCTCAGAGGAGTCAACATCGTGGTAGGAACCATCATAGAGTGTAGCTTTGACATCTACTACTGGGTAGCCGGCAATCACGCCGCCATTCAAAGTTTCTTCTACACCTTGCTGAACTGGTTTTCTGTATTCCTGTGGCACAACACCACCTTTGATTTGGTCGATAAATTCAAAGCCTTTGCCAGCTTCGTTTGGCTCAAACTTGATCCAGACATCACCATACTGACCACGACCACCAGACTGCTTGATGTGCTTACCCTGAGCTTCGGCAGTGCCACGGATAGTCTCACGATAAGCTACTTGTGGAGCACCAGTATTAGCTTCTACACCATGTTCCTTGTTGAGACGGTCAATAATGATTTCTAGGTGAAGCTCACCCATACCAGAGATAATGGTCTGGCCGGTTTCTTCATCGGTGTGAACACGGAAAGTTGGGTCTTCCTCGGCAAGCTTGGAAAGGCCGAGTGCCATTTTTTCTTGGTCACTCTTGGTCTTAGGCTCAACGGCAATAGATACTGGTGGTTCTGGGAATTCGATAGACTCCAAATGAATAGGGTGGGCCGGATCACAAATAGTAGTACCAGTAGTGGTATCTTTGAGACCAACCACAGCAGCGATATCACCAGCGGTAATCTCTTGGATTTCCTCACGCTTGTCAGCAAACATACGGACGATACGACCAACGCGCTCTTTGTTGCCAGTAGTAGCATTTAGGATGTAAGAGCCAGATTGGAGCTTACCAGAATAAACACGGATAAAGATGAGCTTGCCTACAAACGGATCGGTCGCAATCTTGAAGGCAAGGGCAGCTAGAGGCTCGCTATCATCGGCTTTTCTGATAACCTCATCACCGGTCTTTGGATCGGTACCAACGGTTTGACCTTGGTCACGATCTAGTGGGCTTGGGAGATAGTCGGCCATAAGATCTAGGACTTTTTCGACAATCACACCGCGGCCATCACCACCAGTAACAAGGAAGAAGTCACCATCTAGGACGCGTTTTCTGAGGGCAGCTTTGAGCTCTGCCTCGGTAATGGCATCTTCACCTTCGTTGAAATACTTGTCCATCAATTTTTCGTCGGCCTGGACAGCTTCCTCTACTAGCATAGAACGAGCATTTTTGGCTTTTTCAACCATGTCAGCAGGAATTTCGCCAACGGTGAGCTCATGATCGGCATAATCTTTGTAGGTGTAAGCCTTCATGTCGACAAGATCTACTACACCGCAAATATCTTTCTCAAAGCCAATTGGTAAGTGAATAGCAATGGCGTTTTTAGAAAGGCGCTTGTGGATAGAGTCTAGGGACTTGTAGAAATCGCCACCAGTCTGATTAATTTTGTTGACAAAACAGATACGAGGAATACCGTATTTGGTAGCCTGGCGCCAAACTGTTTCAGACTGGGCTTCTACACCCATCTTGCCATCAAAGACCACTACTGCGCCGTCTAGCACACGAAGAGAACGCTCTACCTCAGCGGTAAAATCAATGTGGCCCGGGGTGTCGATAATGTTAATCTGGTGGCCCTTCCAGTGGGCAGTAACTGCGGCGGAAGTAATTGTAATACCACGGTCTTTTTCCTGCTCCATCCAGTCGGTAGTAGCACCGCCGGTGTCGCCTTTTACTAGGTCGATCTTGTGTTTGAGGCCAGTGCGATAAAGAATAGCCTCAGAAGTAGTAGTCTTGCCAGCGTCAATATGGGCAATGATACCAATATTTCTTAATTTTGATAAATCTTTTGACTCAGTAGCCATATGCTCCTTAAATTTTATTATTTTGACATTAAAAATTAGTCTTTCGTAGTATTTTAGCATAAAATATACAGTTTTGGCAAGAATAAAGGCCCAACATTTCGTTGGGCCTCATGAGAGGACAAATAGGGATAATAAATGATGGTTACAACCAAGTGTCGTAATTATCATCAAAATCTGGATATTCTCCTTCCGCGTCATCCGGAATCCGGATGAATCTGGGTTTAATGTTTCTTTCGACAAAAATCGGTATTATCCGAGTTCTGACACCACTGCAGCGGATGAACGAGTAGACATCTTCACCATTGCCGCTTTTGCCTTGATATTCAGCCATAGCAAAGAGTGGTAAATCCAGGTTTTTCCCGTGCTGCCTGATCTTAGTGGTGATAATCTTTTTGATATTATCATCCACGATGCAGGCGGCGGTAGTGTGATAATCACCGCTTTGCAATCGATCTATTATCTCCATACGATTTTTTTCTGGCTTGTAATCTACCAGATTGCCCATTTCGTCATAGGCTTTGACCGTATTGGGAGTCAGATTTACTATTTCTCTTCTCATTTCTAGTCTTTTAGACACTTCGCCTCACCCCTTTCTGTGTCTAACTGTTATTAAGGTGCATTTTTCTATTATAGCACACTACACCTAAAAAGTCAATACACTTACGGCTAAGCTAGCTTCTGCTTGAGGATTTGTTGAGCAGTACCAGGGTTGGCTTTCCCCTTGCTGGCTTTCATGACTTGGCCCACCAAGAATCCCAAGACTTTTTCGGAGCCGGCCTGGTAATCGGCTACGGCTTTGGCGCAGGCTGGATCAGCAATAACTTGATCCACAATCGCCTCTAGAGCGCCAGTATCGTTCTCTTGGATGACATTTAGCTCTTTAGCAATGGTGCGGGTATCTTTTTTGGTCATTTGCGGGTCAAAGAATTTCATAAAGACTTCTTTGGCGCCGGTGGAAGATAACTCTTGTTTTTCTGCCATTTCGGAAAGGTCGGTGAGCTGCTTAGCAGAAGGCAAGTGGTCTAGCATCTCGGCAGACTTTTCCTCAGCCAGTAGTACCGAGGCAAAAAGGTTGGCAACCCGCTTGATGATCTTTTTGACGCTGTCAGATAGATCTTCCTTGGATTCCCCATCAGAGATGATTTCAGAAAGTTTGTGCATTAGCTGCGGATAGTCCAGCAAGACTTCCAAGGTGTCTACTGGCAAAACACCAGAGAATTTTTGGCGATAATCCTGAGGAAGAAGTGGAACTTTGGCGAGCTCTGCATCGATAAATTCCTGAGACAATTTGATTGGTGGAATATCTGGCTCTGGCATGTAACGGTAATCTTGTGCCTCCTCTTTACTACGCTGGAAAGTGGTTTTGCCGGTAGCGTCATTCCAGCCACGAGTCTCTTGGCGGACAGGCTCGCCCTTGTCTAAGAGCTTGCTTTGACGCTCGTATTCGTATTCTACGGCACGCTCTACGCTACGAAAACTATTGAGATTTTTGATTTCGGCACGCTTGCCAAGCTCTTTGGCCCCAGGTAGAGCTAAGGAGATATTAACATCAAAGCGCATATTGCCATTATAAAGATCGCCAATGGTGACTCCGGCAAAGGTCATAGCGCGCCAGAGTTCCTTGCAATAGTCATGCGCCTGCTTGGCGGAATGGATATCTGGCATAGAGACAATTTCTATCAGTGGGGTGCCAGCACGGTTTAGATCCACCAGAGAATAAGTATCGTAGTGGTTGAGCTTGCCGGCATCTTCCTCCATGTGGGCGTGCTCAATACGCACCTTGGAGCCATCTGGAAGATCAATGTGTCCAGCACCAATAATTGGATGGTAAAACTGGGAAATCTGATAGCCCTTAGGAAGATCTGGATAATAGTAATGTTTGCGGTCAAAGCGAGAATAGGCATTAATCTCTGCGTTCATGGCGCGGCCAGCGCGGACAGCTAACTTGACAGCCTCTTGGTTTAGGCGTGGCAACATACCAGGGAGCGCATAATCTACTGGGGAGACGCAAGTATTAGGGTCTTTTCCGCGAGCATCATTGTCTACCTCAGAGAAAAGCTTAGTCTTGGTGGCTAGCTGGACATGACATTCTATGCCGATGGTGATTTCGTATTTTTTACCCATTAGATAGCCCCCAAATCTTTTAGTGCTTGTTTGTAGCTAGCCAGGGCATGCTTGGCCTGATTATAGTCTACAGAAAAGCCGTGTTCGTGAGCAATTTGATTGCGCATTTTGTGGGCATACCAGACGGAATTGAGCTGGGAAAAATAGCTGCTGCTTCTCTTCATGCGCTCACCCATAGTTTTGCCAGGGATGCCCATTTCATTAAGTGCTTTGTCTAAGAGCTTGTCGGCATCAATGACGGCGGCATTATAGGATTGCTTGTTGTCTTTGGCCAGGCTATTTTCAATTTTGAGCCAATCTACCTGGTAGTCTTCTTTGTCAAAAGAATAGCGGCGCTTAGAAGTAATAGAAACCGCAATAAACACCAAAACGCCTACAATAACAATGGCGATTAGTAGAAAAATTAGTGATGGATTCATGATTTTTGCTCCTTTTTGTCAGAGAGATTAGCGTTGTCCCCTAGAGTGGCCGCAAATGAAAGTAACTCCTTGTCACTGCGCCTTGAGCCAATTAGTTGCAAACCAATAGATAGACCGGACTTAGTCTCGCCAACTGGGAAGGATAACCCTGGCAAACCAGCAAGGTTAATAGGCACGCTCATGACATCTTCTAGATACATGGAGATTGGATCATTAATTTTCTCACCTATCTTGAAAGCTGGGTTTGGAGAAACTGGAGTCAACAGAAAATCGCATTTTGAGAAAGCCTTTTCGTATTCCTTAATAATCAGGGTACGAGCCTGCTGTGCCTTGAGATAATAAGCATCATAGAAGCCGCTGGACAAAACAAAATTTCCTATCATGATACGGCGTTTGTTTTCTGGCATAAAACCATCACTCCTGGATTGGCCGTAGATTTCTTCTAGGTTCTTAGCAGATTGGTTACGATAACCATAGCGAATACCATCGTGGCGTGAAAGGTTGGAGGAAATCTCGGCTGGGACCACAATGTAATACACTGCTAAGGCGTATTTTAGGGTAGGCATATCTAGCTCTATAACCTTGTGGCCAGCGGATTTTAGCTCTTTGATTTTGTTTTCTAGAGCGGATTTGATCTCTGGATGGAGAGCGTCAGTGTTGAAGTCTTTGATGATACCGATAGTCTTATGCTGAGGAGTGTTCAACAGCTCTTCTTCGGGCCGCTCCAGGGCGCTCGCCCAAGTCTTAGGCCCTTCAGAAGAGTGTTGAACACTCCTCTCATCAAGAGACACGGTCTTAGAAACAGCTGAGCAACGATTCTCGTTATAATAATCTGGCAAGGTGGTCATGTCTTTAGGGTCTTGACCAGAGGTGATTGACATCAAGAGATCTATATCTTCAGCGGATTTAGCAAAGAAGCCAATACAGTCTGTGCTAGAGGCCATGGCTACCACGCCGTATCTGGAAATAGTACCATAGGTAGGCTTAAAGCCATAGACGCCATTAAATGAAGCTGGCTGACGGATAGAACCGCCGGTATCTGTGCCAGTGGCAAATGGGACAATATCTAGAGCAACAGCCACGGCAGAGCCGCCAGAAGAGCCACCGGCTACGCGCGCCTTGTCATGGGAGTTTAGAGTGGGGCCAAAATAAGAGTTTTCTGTAGAAGAGCCGTGGGCAAAAGAGTCTAGATTGGTGCGGCCAATCAAAATTGCGCCCTCATCTTCTAGTTTTTTGACAGAAGTGGCAGTGATAGGGCTTTTGAGAGGCTCTAGAATTTTGGAGGCAGCCGTAGTGTTTCCGACTGGCGCCAGAAAATTATCCTTGATTGCAAATGGTACGCCAGCGAGGCGACCAACATCTTCACCATCTTTTAACTTTTTGTCAATAGCCTTGGCTTTTTTAATAGCACCGTCCTCGTCTAAAGAGATGAAAATGTTATAATCAACATATTTTTTGGCTTTGTCAAGGGCAGCCCGGACTAGGCTTTCGGCAGTAATCTCTTTAGTCGCTATCTGCATTTTTGTCATTCTCCTCGATAGATATATCGGCTTCTTTTGCTATTTTCTTTAATGTTTCTAATACTTCCTGGAATTCCTTAGTATCTTTGAGACATGGTGACATCATAACACCTTTGGAACTTTTATCTGGTAATCCTGAGAGTCTGGGGCCAACGCCAGCAGAGCCTCACGGTCTGCATCCTGCTCCAAAATCTCGTCGTCACGCCAGACATTTTTCATCTCAAAAACCTGGTAGGTAGGCTCTACACCACTGGTATCTAGCTCGTCTAGCTGAGAGATGTAGCCAATGATATTTTGTAGATCCTGGCCCAGACTGTCTTTTTCCGCATCAGAAAGCGAAAAATTTGACAGTTCTGCAAGATGATCAATTTCCTCGCGTGTTATTTTCATCTGTTCTATTATACGACTTTTTCTAATTATCGACAAGAGTAAACCTGACTTGATTTTTATGCATTTTGTGATAGAATGATACTTGGTCCTTCTAATGGGGCCCTGCCTTTCGTTTCTGAGGTAAACCATAGAGCGCAAACTATGGCTCCTCGTAACCCCAAGCGCGGGTAGCACTTTAAAACTCACGCTGCCAGACAATTTCATATTGGCACAAATCACCCAACCAAATTCTGTTTTGTTCAAATAATAAATTCTCTTAAAAACTATGGTGATTTGTGATGGCGCTGGGCAAGCGTAAACCTTAATGGGGAAGAAATATTAGTCCTTCTTTTGCCTCTATGCCTACAATAGGGACTCGGGATTTCTGTTGGATCAGACGCGACGCGCAGGGCGTCAGATATTCAACAAAAAAAGACGACTAAAAAATCATTCTCCTAAGCACCAACCTGGGCGCAACGAAATGTTGCGCCCTTTTTCTTTGTTATTTCTTTGCGGTTTTGCCGGATTTAATATCGTCAATCAAGTCACGCAGTGATGCAGCACGCTCAAATTCCAGATTGGCGGCGGCAAGTTTCATTTCCGATTCTAGCTGCTTGATTAGCTTTGGAATTTCCTCTGGTGGTACTTTCTTTAGATCTAGTTTATTCTGCTGCTCTTTTTCTGGAATAATCGCACGAAGGCCCTTTCCGACCTCTTTTTTGATTCCCTGTGGCGTAATATGATGCTTTTCGTTATACTCCTGCTGGATTTCCCGACGACGGTTGGTTTCAGAAATCGCGCGTTCCATACTATCGGTGATATTATCGGCGTACATAATCACTTTACCCTCCACATGACGGGCGGCACGACCAATAGTCTGAATCAGCGCAGATTCGCTTCGCAAAAAACCTTCCTTGTCGGCGTCTAAAATAGCCACCAAAGAAACTTCCGGCAGATCCAAGCCCTCACGCAAGAGGTTAATTCCTACTAAGACATCATATACGCCATTACGCAAATCTCTCAGAATGTCACCGCGCTCCAAAGTGTCAATATCGGAGTGGATGTAGGCAGTCTTGACACCACGCTCCTTGAGGTGGTCAGAGAGGTCTTCGGCCATACGCTTAGTCAAAGTTGTCGCCAGTACCCGCTGGTTTTTGGCAATACGGCGATCAATTTCCTCCATCAGATTATCAATCTGGCCATCAGTAGCACGCACCTCTATTTCCGGATCTAGTAATCCGGTAGGCCTAATCACCTGCTCTACTGGCTCTGGCGAATGCTGAAGCTCGTATTCTCCAGGAGTAGCAGAAACATAAATGGCCTGATGAATATGGCGTTCAAATTCGTCAAAAGTCAGTGGGCGGTTATCCAGTGCACTAGGCAAGCGGAAGCCATATTCCACCAAAGTTTCCTTCCTGGCATGGTCGCCGTTGTACATACCTCTCACCTGGGGCAAGGTCATGTGTGATTCATCAACTAGAAGCAAGAAATCTTTTGGGAAAAAGTCAAGTAGAGTAGCCGGCGGCTCGCCCGCCCTTCTGCCATCAAGATGACGAGAGTAGTTTTCTATACCCTTAACAAAGCCAGTTTCTTTTAGCATTTCCAGATCGTATTTAGTGCGCTGAGAAAGCCGCTGAGCCTCTAGCAACTTACCATTTTGCTCAAAGAAATGCATGCGCGAGTCAAACTCAGCCTGAATAGATTCTAGTGCCCGCTCTAACTGGCCTTTTGGCGTAGCGTAATGAGTATTTGGAAAGATAAAGAGCTGGTCTGGTTTTTCCAAAATCTGGCCGGTCAGAGGATCAATAATTTTAACATCTTCCAAAATGTCAAAATCAAAGATAAAACGATAGGCAATTTCACCAGAGGCCGGGAAAAGATCTACCGTGTCGCCCATTACTCGGAAATTACCACGCTCAAAGGCAATGTCGTTTCGGTGGTATTGCATAGCGACAAGGTAGGTCAGGAAGTTGGATTGAGTTAAAGAGGAGATATCAGATACACTCTCCTCCCTCAAATGCAAATTCGTGCCATACCAATTATCAAAAGCAGCCCACTTGCCACCTATCTTTCTAAGCGCCAGGGACATTTCTGTGTAGTGATCTGGCGAGCCGATGCCATAGATGCAAGAAACAGAAGCTATAATAATCGTATCTGGGCGGGTTAATAGGGATACCGTAGCAGCGTGGCGGAGACGGTCAATTTCGTCATTGATAGCGGAATCTTTCTCGATATAAGTGTCAGAGCTAGCAATGTAGGCCTCTGGCTGGTAATAGTCAAAGTATGACACAAAATAGTGTACCTCGTTCTCTGGGAAAAACTCGCGAAATTCCGAATAGAGCTGGGCAGCCAAAGTCTTGTTGTGCGCCAAAATCAGGGCAGGTTTCTGATAATGCTGGATAATATTAGCCATGGTAAAAGTCTTGCCAGAGCCGGTTACGCCAAGCAAAGTTTGCTCGCGCAATCCCTTGTCTAGGCCATCACAAAGCTCCGCAATGGCTTGCGGCTGGTCGCCAGTAGGCTGATATTTACTCTGTAATTTGAATTTTGGCATATACTAATATTATAGCAAAAATTGACATTTTATACAATCCGTGGTATAATAAGAGTATTAGTATTTGATCTCGCCAGTGAGATTCTTGTAATTATCGTAAAGGTTTTCATCTACCCGAGGGTGGCCAACTTTGTTGGCAGCACGGACGATTTCGTCTAGATTGTCAGTGATTTTATAGATATGGGTATCAGAAATTTTGATCATTCTTTCCTTGGCAAATTTGTTTCTAAAATAACGATCAAGCGGACGCCAATAGGATTTACCAAAGAGAAAGACTGGCATGCGAGGCATCTTATTCTCTTGCATCAAGCACAAAATCTCAGTCAACTCATCCATGGTGCCAAAGCCACCTGGAAAATAAACATAGGTCTTGCTAGCCATGGAAAGCATTACTTTTCTAGCAAAAAAGTAGCGAAATTCCATCACATCAGTCAGATATTGGTTGGCAAATTGCTCGTGCTCCAGAGTGATATTTAGCCCCACGGAACGACCACCATATTCAAAAGCCCCACGGTTGGCAGCCTCCATAATGCCTGGACCACCACCGGTAACGACAGCGTGGCCGTTAATGGCTAGTTTGCCGCCGAGCTCGCGGGCCTTATCGTAATACCTATCGCCCTCTCTTACCCTAGCGGAGCCAAAGATAGTTACGCCCTGAGGGATAGTGCGTAAGAGACTGAGGCCTTGACCTAAGTCGCGACCATAAGCAATGGCGCGCCCTACATCCTCTGGCGCTAGGTGACTGATTAGAGTCTTAATCCGCTTTTCTAGGACCTTTTTGTCGGTAATTTCTGATTTGGTGAGTGGTTTTTCTGGGACTATGCTTTCCATGAAATTTTTGTCTCCGTAATTTTACAATTTTATCTCTTGAATTGGCATCTGGTGCAGGTGTTCTTTGCCAGTCAAAATACCTTTTTTGGCGCCAAGTTTGGTGACAACAGAGGTAGAATTAGCAGAGGCAAAGACTAAGCTATCGTAGAAAGATTTACCGGCAGCAAAATGCGCCAAAAAGCCAGAGCCAAAGGCATCGCCAGCGCCAGTAGTATCTTTGACGGGCAAATCTTCGTAGAGACCAAAACGATAGAATTCTTGGTGATCAGAGGCAATGGCGCCCATACTACCATCGGTGATAATGGCGGTTTTGACATAATTTAGTAATCTAGCAAGTAACTCTGTCAAGATAGTGCCGGGGACAATTTGGGAAGCCTCAACCTTGTTGACCAACAAAATATCTACATATTCTAGGAGTGAAATTAGTTTTTTGCTCTGTTCTAGCTCTAGTTTGCCGGGATTAAACATGATTTTGGCACCCATGGACTTTGCTTTCTTGAAAAACCGCCTCAAGGTGTCAATGTCGCCCCGAAAAGAGGTAACATAGAGCCAATCTGGACTGATAGTATCTAAATCATTTTCTGAGAGATTGTCAAATTTAGCAGAGGCACCACGATGCGTCAAAATAGTGCGTTCACCAGAAATGGTATCTAGCAAAATCACCGAACAGCCAGTGGATTTTTTGGGGACAAAAGACACATAAGAACTATCAATTCCTTCTTTGTCAAGGCAGGCCAAAATCGCATCGCCAGCGGTATCATGTCCAATATTACCGATAAAAATTGACTCGTGGCCGTGGCGAGCAAAAGTAGTAGCAGCATTGGTGCCACCGCCGCCAACTTCGTAAGCCAAGCGGTCAATATCTACCTTGGTACCAATTTTTAGCTCACCAAAAAGAGATTCGCGAGCCATGGCAGTAGTGCTATAAACATCGGTAGCAGCAAAATCATCATGGTCAATCAAATAGAGATCTTGGAGGGCAGAGCCCAAGGAGACAATCCGTGCCATTAGAGCACCACTCCCCTTTTGTCAAATTCGGCAGTAAGCGCATCAAACATAGCCTTAGGATCTTCGGCATTGGTGATGGCCGAGCCCACATTGATAACATCGGCGCCAGCGCGAGCAATGGCGCGCACAGTCTTGAGATTAGCACCGCCATCCCAACCAATTTCTACATTAGGATTGATATCCTTGATTAGTTGAATTTTCTCGGTTTGGAGCAAATCTGCCTGGCTTCCCTGTTTGCCGATTTCGCCAGCAAAGACTAGAACATGGTCGGCTTTTTCGATAAAAGGACGAAAACTGCCCGGGAACGATGGCTTCATCAGGGCTACACCAGCTCTAATACCGGCAGCCTGGAGCTGATCAAACATTGGGAGCAAATCTTCCCCGGTTTCTGCGTGGAAAATACAGAGTGAAGGCTTGAGTTGCAAAATAATTGGCAAGTGATCAGATGGCTTTACTACCATCATATGGAGATCAATCTCCCACCCCTGAGGCCACCAGACATTATTAGCCGGAATAGTAACCGCCGGAGCAAAAGTCCCATCACAAATATCTACCTGCACGCGCTTAGCAAAAGGCTGAAATTTGGCAATGAGTTGCTTATACTGCTCTAAGTCATTAGTGAGAATAGTAGGAACAATTTGGGTAGAATTCATGCTTGGCTCTCCTGATTAGGTGATAATAAAGTATCAAGACGGCGATTGCGGCGAATATGGCGTTCTTCGCCAGAAAACTGGGTTGTGAGAAAATCTTTAGCAATCTGTTTGATAGTGTCAAAATCTTGGATAAAATCGGCGGACAAACAGAGAATATTGGCATCATTATGCTCCCGGCCAATCTTGGCGAGCTCTGGCGTGTAGGCGGCAATAGCGCGGATTCCAGGAAAACGATTAGCCTGGATGGCGATGCCGTGAGCAGAGCCACAAATCAAGATGCCAAAGGAGCCAGCGTGCTCTTTGACGGCCTGAGCCACTAAGATAGCGGCGTCATTATAATCATCAGCCGGATCTAGCTTGAATGGGCCAAGATCAGATACGGAATAACTTTCGTCAGAATCTTCAGCGGCGCCAGAAAGGTAGGCTACGAGCTGGTTTTTGAGCTCAAAACCACGGTGATCAGAGCCGATGAAAATCTCTGGTAGCATTCAGTTTTGCTCTCCTTCAGGGGCATCAACCTCAGTTTCGGTCTCCACTTCTACCTCTACTTCCTCGGCTGGAACAGATGCGTCGCTATTAAACTGGCTGGCAAAATCTGCAGTCAGCTCTACTAAACGGTTAGAATAACCCCACTCGTTATCGTACCAGGCAACAACTTTGACCAAATTGCCGCCAACTACATCTGTAAGTGGCAGGTCAACAACGGCAGAGTGGGAGTTGCCCCTAAAATCAATGGAGACTAACTCTTCATCAGTTACGCCCAAAATACCTTCGTAATAAGGTTCTTTGGAAGCGGCGATAAAGGCATCGTTGATTTCTTCTTTGGTGACATCGCGCTTCAATACGGCGGTAATGTCAGAGAGTGAAACCACAGGGGTAGGAACGCGGACAGAAAGGCCGTTAAAGCGATCTTTCAGGGCTGGAATGGTGAGGGCAGCCGCTTTGGAAGCACCGGTAGTGGTAGGAACGATATTTTCGGCGGCGGCACGAGCCTCACGCAAGTCCTTGGCTGGAGCATCTTGAAGGCGTTGAGAAGCAGTATAAGAGTGGACGGTAGTCATCATGGCTTTGTCAATGCCAAATTTATCCTCCAAAATACGCATTACTGGAGCGATACAGTTGGTAGTACAAGAGGCATTAGAGATAATGGTGTCTTCAGGGGTGATAACATCTTCGTTGACCCCTAGAACTACGGTTTTAGCACCTTCGCCCTTAGCTGGAGCGGACAATACCACCTTTTTAGCGCCAGCTGTGATGTGGGCACGAGCTTTCTCTGGATCAGTAAAGAGACCAGTGGATTCGATTACGACATCTACACCCATTTCTCCCCAAGGGAGAGCGGCTGGATCTTTCTCAGACAAGACACGGATGGATTTGCCTTCTACGATTAAGTTTTCGTCATCATAAGAGACGCTACGGGTATAGGTGCCGTAGGAAGAATCATGTTTCAAGAGGTGGGCAAGCGTCTTTGTATCTGTTAAGTCATTGACTGCTACAACTTCTAAATCTGAGCGTTCAAATGCGATTTTAAAGGCGTTGCGTCCAATTCTGCCAAAACCATTGATTGCTACTTTGATCATTTTACCTCCTAAATATACTTATGTTAATTGTAGCATATATTGATTTTTTTAGCAAAGTGTGGTATAATTAGAAGATAGGCCAGAGGTAGCCCATGACGGGTGTACAAAAGGTCGCTTTATCACCAAGGGGAGGTGAGTGTACATTGAAAAGCAATTTTGATGAAACTGTAAAAGAGATAGTCCAGGATATTACTGGATTATCTGGAAATGCACTGGACTGCGTCACAGGCGCGGCCATGGCAACCGTCTTCCTGGGAAAAGTCCCGGTCAAGACAGATTTGGCGGCATACCTTGGTACTGGCAAGAAAACTTTGTGTCAGGTACTGAGAGCGGCGGCAGAATACGGATACTCTAGTGATCATCCGCAATTTCGCGAATGGCTGGGGCCGTATGAGCCACTGAACAAAATCAAGCCGACGGCAATGATCTACGCTATCTCAGCGGAACTCGTAATGCGTGGGCTGATCTTCGACCGAGAAGAAACGAAGGAGCGCCAGCAGGCAAGAGAGTTTTTGAGCTTGCTCTTTGCACCGCAGGCTATCCAATCTGCTGCCCAGTTTACCGGCATGAATATCGTGCTGGAATTTCTGGAAAGCAAACTGATGGGCACGGTTGGAGAGACTATCGAAAACTTTACCAGTATCTGGTTTTCAACAGAGAGAAAACCGCTGGATAAAGTCCAGGCATTCTGTGATCTGATCTGCGAGTACAATCCGCATATAGCGGAAAAGGCTCACGGAGAAGATTACTCAAATGTTATCAGGCGATTGGATCTGGACCTCAGAGCAGCTAAGCGCGTTACAATCAAAAAGCGCTCTGCTGTAACGGCAGTAGCCAGAACCAAAAATCTGATTGTGCTGGATAAGTCTGGCACTAACGGATAAAAAGTTTCATCAAAAAATCCCCCAAGCAAGTGGCTTGGGGGATTTTTGTAAGCTAACAACCTAAGCTCTAGCAAAGTGTGCAAAAGCACGGTTGGCTTCGGCCATACGGTGACAGTCTTCCTTCTTCTTGAAGGCAGCACCGGTTTCGTTGTAGGCATCGACAATTTCTGCCTCTAGACGCTTGGCATAAGGCATGCCAGAGCGAGCACGGGCGGCTTGAACTAGCCAAGAGAAAGCAAAATGTTGCTGACGGTGACCAGAGATAGGAAATGGAATTTGGTAGTTGGCACCACCAACACGACGAGATTTTACCTCAAAATCTGGAGAAATATTAGCAAGAGCCTTCTCAAAGACTGCTACTGGATCTTCGCTTCCTAGCTTTTTGGCAGCGCCCTCAAGGGCGGCGTAGACGGCACGCTCAGCGGCTTGTTTTTTGCCATCAAGCATGGATTTATTGATAAGACGCTGTACCAAAATAGACTGATACTTGCGATCTGGACTAACTTTTCTAGTTAGAGATGCGGTAACTTTGCGTGGCATAATTACTTACCCTCCTTCTTAGCACCGTATTTGGAACGGCCTTGTTTGCGACCATCAACACCTTGCAAATCTAGGGTGCCGCGGACAATGTGATAACGCACACCTGGAAGATCTGGCACACGACCACCACGGACAAGCACAACAGCGTGCTCCTGGAGGTTGTGACCCTCACCACCGATGTAAGCCCAGACTTCCTGGCCATTAGTAAGGCGCACACGGGCAACCTTTCTAAGCGCGGAGTTTGGTTTCTTTGGGGTCTTGGTAGTAACCTTGACACAGACACCACGCTTGAGTGGTGCTGGCTGATTGTAATAGCGAGTCTTCAAGGTATTAACGATAGATCCTAGAGCTGGAGCCTTAGACTTCTTGGCGGCTTTCTTTCTAGGTTTTCTAATCAACTGATTAATAGTTGGCATTAAAATTTCCTCTTTAATTAACTAACAATTGCTAAGCGCCCAGATATGACGCTTGGCCTGTTTGGAGAGCGGTAACTTCTCCTGGCGCTAGTTTTTTACAGCAATAAAACTAGCAAGAAACTCTTATCCCTAATTTTAGCACAGAAAGCCCCCAAGGTCAAGCCTTGGGGGAATGTGATCAATCGTCCTCGCGCAAACTGCAAAGATCCGCCAGCAGCTGTTTCAAAATCTCAAGTTCTACATCGGAATCAGTAAATTCCTTTTCGGCTGTATCCCGATTGAACATCGCTGTCTCGATCTGAAAAAAGAGTTTGAGCTTGCTTGCGGCGTAAACTATATCCTCAAGAGATGCGCTGATGTCGTCCAAGCAGTTATCCAGCTCGTCCTGATATATGGGTCCAGCACCCTTGAAATAAGCATAGTAAGCGATGTCCGCTTCAAATGTTGCGAGGGTCTCAATGAGAGATCTGCGATATTCGTTGGTATTCCACTCTGCGTGTTCAAGTCGAGCAGTAAGAGAACCCTGATCATACGGAAGTGAGACTTTCGGAGAGTGAACGAATGTATCAAGAGTATCAAGCGCCCAAATTTCTTCGTCGGTTGCCATGTCAAGGATCTCCTGACGAGCAGTCTCAAAATCATTGGTCGCCTCGATTGAATCTCCGTTGTCTTCGTCAGCTTCGGCGTACATAATCTCCTCAATAAGTTTGCGGGGAACTTTTACTTCAAAAGCCACAGGTTTTTGCTGGGTCGAAAGCAAGTTTCCAAAAAGCAAATCCAGCACATCTTCAAACGATCTTACTTCAGTACCTTTGCTCATAGGCATTCCCTCCTTTATCTGAAGTTTAGTGCAGCAATCAATCACAATTAAAAGAGCTTGCACCATCTAACATGCAACGAATCTATTATACCACAATAAAAATAAGCAAGACTTTCGCCTTGCTTATTTTTGCTACTCTTAGATTAGTCTTTGAGGACAGCTTTTTTGTCGTATTTGGCAGAGCCAAAGGCAAGGATCATCTCAAAGATAAAGGATAGGAAGAATAGACCGACTGCAAAACCGGCACCCTTCTTGAAGGCCTTAGCTAGGCGTGCACAGATGAGGATGTACATGACAAGAGATAGGATACCAGAAGCAACGGCGCAAACCCAACCAAATGGATTCATGTTGTAGGTAAGAATATTGCCAGCTGCATCGGTAGTCATGACAAGGCCGCCAAAGAGGCTTTGGCAGAGGCTTAGAGCAAGTGAAGCAATAAACCAGTACCAGAAGTGCATGCCAATAATCTTGAAGAGGATGTAGGCATTGTAGATTGGAATAAGAATTTTCCAACCTTTTTCTCCGGCTTTTGTAAAGATTCGCCAGCCAGCAATGATAGAAATCACGCCGATGGCAAGACCAATAATAGCGAAAATAGCAAGCGATGCGCCAAGTACGCTACCAGCTAGAACTGTCTCTTTTGTTGTTAGTGTGTCCATTAGTTACTCCTTATGGATTAATTATAATTTTATTTTAACTTAACCAATATCTAGTGTCAAGAGAAAAACACCCCAAATGGGGTGCTTTTCTTGAATTAGTCTTAAAACTTATTTCTTAGACTTTGCAGATTTCTCTGTAGTCGCGCTTTTGTCGGCTTCTTTTTTGCTAATCAAAGCTTCGATGACAAGCTTGACAAGGCTCCAAGCTACAATGTTCATGAGGCCGGCAATCAAGGCCACTAGTGGCACAATGAGAATGCTGACACCAAGAGACTGGTTAAACAAAGCGACAACTCCAGCAATAGCAAAGGAGAGAATTGACAATGCAAAATAGGTAATCTCAAGCAAGGTCAACTCGCGACGATCTTTGTATAATTTAATCAAATCTTTAATCATTTTGACTCCAATTATATAACTTTAATGATATATTACACTTATTATATCATACTTGTTATGTAAAGTCAATAGTTATGCTTATTTGGAGTTCTGTTTAACGAGAAATTCCAAAGTTTTCTCAATAGTCATGCGATTTTTGATATCTTGGCGAACACGAGGATCCTTGAGGTTTTTGAGAGCCTCTGGAGACTTCTTGTAGACATCGCGGAGTTCTGCCACCTTAGCAGAGACATCTTCGTCTTTGACGGTGATTTTTTGATCGCGAGCAAGAATCTGGAGTACCAAAGAGGATTTGACTCTGGCCTCAGCAATTTTCCTGGCTTCTTTTTCCCAATCTTCCTCTGTTTGACCAACCTGTTTGAGGTAATCTTCAAAGGTAAGACCTTGGGCAGCGGCATTTCTACTAATGTCATCTTTGATGTAATTAAGCTGGTCTTTGATGAGGATTTCTGGGGCGGAAACTTTGGACTTAGCAACGAGAGCAGCAACGAGGTCGTCTTTGTATTTATCCTCAACTTTGTGCTCGTTTTGGGCGGTAAGATTCTTTTTGATGTCAGCCTTGAGCTCGTCTAACTTCTTGAATGGGCCACATTTTTTGGCTAGATCATCGTCGATTTTAGGGGTAGTAACTTCATTAACTTGTTTTAGTAGAACCTCAAAAACGACTTTCTGGCCGGCCATTTCTTTGGCATGGTAATCTTTAGGGAAAGTTAGAGGGATTTCAAATTTATCACCGGGCTCGTGGCCAACAATTCCCTCTTCGAAACCAGGGATAAACTGGTGAGAGCCTAGCCCCAAAGTGAAATCGTGAGCGGAGCCACCTTCAAAGGCTTTGCCGTCTTTTTTGCCAGTAAAATCAATAATTACATCATCACCCATCTTGGCGGCGCGTTTGACCGTCTTTTTCTCGGCGTAGGATTTGGCGATGTTTTCCAAAATATCTTTGATGTCTTTTTCGGAAATCTTGAGTTCGGCTTTTTTGACGCCTAGATTCTTAAAATCACCAATCTTGACATCTGGTAAAATGTCGGCGGTAGCAGTAAACTCTGCGGATTCATCTGGGACAAATTTAGTAACATTTACCTCTGGGATGACCAAAGGGTTTTGCTTGTTATCCATAAAAGCCTGTGGCACAGCGATGCGAACAGCAATATCTAGAGCTGTCTGAGCAATATCATTAGGATTGAGCTGTTTTTCTGCTAATTCCACTGGGGCTTTACCCTTGCGAAAACCAGGAAGCTTGACCTCGTTTGCGAGTCTAGCAACGGCTTTTTTGCGGGCGGCGGCAAGTTCGGCCTTTTCCAAAATAACCTTAATTTCCACCCTTGTATCTGATAAGTTTTTCACAGTTGTCTTCATGTCAGATATTATAACACATTTATCCGAGATAGGGAGCATAAAACAGTGGGCTTTGAGACACCTCAACTGCACTAATTTATAATATCGTTGTTATAAGATGTCCTGATATGACGAACAGTAGCATTAGGGGTAGCACCAAGTTTGATGTCTGGGTTGAAAATTTGGTTAGGATCAAAGATAGTTTTGATCTTGTCATACAAATCTTGCTCTTCGTCAGTAAATTCTGGGTTAGTAACCGAGGCTTTGACGCGACCCTCTGGGGAACCACCAGTGATAGAGCCATCGTGTTCCTGCAGCAAAGCGTTGAAAGTTTTGAGGAATTTAACCACAAATTGGCGGCCAGAGACGGAGTTTAGCTGAATATCTGGGCGGATATTGTAATTACTGGTAGAAAATGAGCCGAAAATTGGCAATTCTTGATTTTCACTCTTTTCTAGATCTTTTAGATCGGTCAAGAAATTAGCAAGTTTCTCTGGTGGAACATAGAAATCATCTACCAGCGGTACGCGCTCACCCCTGACATCGTCATTTAAATAGCTAACAATGGCGGAATTTAGGCGCTGGAAATCTGTGGTATTGTCATCAGTCTCCATCACGGCAGCAGCATTATCTGGCAAAAGCTTGAGACATTTTTGGAGCTTTTTGTTGGTTTTTCTAGGCTTGTCATCAAAGGCAGCCCAAACCATGTAACCCTTGTTAAACTTTGGCGCAAAGAGGGCCGGATCCTTGCCGTTGCTAGCTGCAGATTTGAAAATACGAGCATCATAGATGTTTAGCTCTTCTGGATAGAGCGGAGCGATTTCTTGAATATAAGATAGCGCTGCATTGACAGATTCAAAGGCGGCCACAAAATGACGGATGCGCGGCTGGTAGACCTCGCAATGCAAAATAGCCTCGGTAATGACGCCTAATGTACCCTGAGCGGCATAGAATAGTGGCAAGAGGTCAAAGCTCTTGCTATTATCTCGCACCACCTGCGTAATCATCTGATAGCCGGCAGCATCAATAGTACTCTTGTTGTCTAAATCTTCAACCAGTTCGGCATGAGTATCAATCAATTTATCAATTTCGCGATAAAGTGTACCCTCAAAAGAGGTGAGTGAAGTCTTGTGCTTCAAATGGTGACGAGAATAGCGCGTAGTCTGGATAGCGTCCCCAGTAGAGGTAATCGCCTCCAGACAATCAACATAGTAGTAAATACCATTATATTTGCCAGCAGCAGAATCGGTAATAAAATTAGAGATCAGAGAGCCGATAGTTTCTCTTGGATCGGCCAAAATTGGCACCTGCAGGCCGTAGAGCGCCAGTGCGGAATTGAGTTGCCCCAAAGTGACGCCAGCCTGAACGCGAACTAGGCGGGTATGATCGTCAATTTCTAAGATTTGATTAAGATGCTCGGTGGAGAGGACGATGCCACTACCGAGGTCGGCACCAGTTTTATCTAGGCCACTGCCCCTAACAGTGATAGGGATATGGACACTTTTGGAGGCGAGTTGATTGACAAAACGCACTACCCGGCGAACATCATTGACATTCTCTGGAATAACCACCATGCGCGGAGTGATTTTGAGGACGGAGCGATCCGTAGAATATTTTTCCAAGATTGGAGCGGAATCAAAAACATTACCGATAAGCTGTTGATTCAGATATTTGGCAATTTTGTTCAATTTACCACCCTCATTAAAAACATACCTTGGATCTATTTTAGCACTAACTTTTTGAAAATGGTAGAGGTTTTCTTAAAATTCTTTAAACTTAGGGGGGAAACCGCCAATTTTGGATTTGGGGTAGATTTTTGTATAATTGAGTTAAAAGAAACAGCATTCAAAGGAGTTTTATGGAAGAAATTAAATGTCCTAATTGCGGAAAAACTTTCAAGGTGGATGAGACTAGCTACGCAGCGATTTTGACACAGGTTAGAACCAAGGAATTTGACGCGGAGATGCATGAGCGCCTAGAGCTGGCCGAAAAAGAATACCGTAGTAACCTGAAATTAGCTGAGGAAAAGGCTAAAAATATGGTTTCTACAGAGGTAAATGCCAAAAATGAAGAAATCGCCAAGCTAAAATCTGAGCTTAAAAACGCCGATGCAGAGAAAAAACTTGCCCTGGCAGAAGCGATTTCACCGATGGAGCGTAAGTTAGATAAGGCCGAAGCGGAGCTAAAAAACCTGGAAAATAGTAGCAAATTCCGTGAACAGTCATTAAAAGAGCAATATGAAGGAGCTCTACAGCTCAAAAACGAAGAAATCGAGCGTCTAAAAGATTTGAAAGCCAGACTAAGCACCAAAATGGTGGGCGAAACCTTGGAACAGCACTGCGAAATAGAGTTTAATAAGCTGCGCGCCACCGGATTTCAGAATGCTTACTTTGAAAAAGACAACGAAGTCTCTAGCACCGGAAGCAAGGGTGATTATATCTTCCGAGAAACAGATGAAAACGGTGTGGAAATCGTCTCTATTATGTTTGAAATGAAAAACGAAAACGAAACCACGGCTACCAAGCACAAAAACGAAGATTTTTTGAAAGAGTTAGATAAAGACCGCAAGGAGAAAAAGTGCGAGTATGCAGTGCTAGTTTCCCTATTAGAGGCAGATAACGAGCTTTACAACACCGGGATTGTAGATATGTCACACAAATACCCTAAAATGTATGTGATTCGTCCACAATTTTTCATTCCAATGATTACCTTACTAAGGAATGCTGCGCTAAATTCCCTATCATACAAAAATGAATTAGCTCTGATGCGGGAGCAAAATATCGATATTGCAAATTTTGAAGAGAAAATTGAGGCGTTCAAGGAGGGATTTGCCAGAAATTATGAACTAGCCAGCCGAAAATTCTCTGCTGCAATTGAAGAAATCGACAAAACCATTGCACATCTTCAGAAAACTAAAGAAGCATTGCTTTCATCAGAAAACAATCTCAGACTAGCAAATGACAAGGCGGAAGATCTGACCATCAAAAAGTTAACACGGGGCAACGAGACAATGCGAAAGAAATTTGAAGATTTGAAATAAAAAAGCCCCCATTTACAGGGGTGGATTCTTGGTGCCCGAGACTGGACGGCGCCTTGCTCTGCAAGGCTTCTCGCCGGCGTCGGCTCAAAAAAGCGAAAGTAAACTTTCGCTTTTTATTCGCACTCCTTGGCGAATCGAACCTCTGGTTCTCGTCCAGTTTCTCCTGAAATCTAGATAATAAAATAAGCCCTAAAGGGCTTTTATTATCTGGTGCCCGAGACTGGACTCGAACCAGCACGCACAAGGCATATGCTCCTAAGGCATACGTGTATACCAATTTCACCACTCGGGCATTTGTGGATATACCAATTATAACACAAAAAGATGGCTAAATCTAGCCATCTTTTTATTTTTGTCTTCTCTTGAGAGTTTAAGCAATATTTTTAGCTCTTGCTAGTCTCTTGGAGGCTACAAAAGCGGTAGCAAGTCCACAAACTAGGGCAAGTGGCAAAAGTTCTTCTGGACCAGTTTCTGGTACTGTACTCTGTGGCTTAGCAGTATTTTGAGTAGTAGCTGGTTTAGCAGGCTCCTCTGTAGTTTTGCTAACACCTTCGGTAACAGGGGCAGGTTGTTCCTCTGCGGCCTTTTCACGAGAGGTGGCATCATCTAGTGCAACCTGAGTAGTGCTATCATTTGCCTCAGTCTCGGTACGGCTACCAACAATGGCAATAATAGCCCAAGCAGCAATACCGAGCACGATTACGGCAATAGCCGTAGTGATAATAATTGTTCTCATACGCTGCTGCTTATCTTCAGCGTTATTATATTCGTATTCCACGATAAAAACTCCCAAAAATTAATAAATTTGAATAGATAATTTCATTATAGCATTGTTTTATTAAAAAGTCAATGGTTTGATTGTAATTCTCGTAAAATGCAAGTTATGAAGGTATGAAGCAGGTCCTGGCATGAGTACGGGGGCCTGTATAAAACAGGCTACTAGAGTTTGGGACTTTGGATTTGCTCATTTTTACAACGATAGTTGTAAAAATCACAAATCCAAAATCTGGTCTAAATCTCATTGCAAACTCTAGTAGCCCTGTTTTATCGGCCCCCTCCTTCTATTCCACCGGTGCCCGTCGGTATCCGCTTTCGTATGTAATATCTGGGAGATATTTTTGGAATGAAGGTAGGCTTTATGGACAAGGTAATGACGGTGATGTTCAATTTATGTCTAGCACATCTATTTCTGATACTTAAGGTTCATTTCTGGTCATATATGGCAGTGTTTTGGATACTCAGAGAAGCTCTAACAAACTTCATGGCATTAATCTCCGCTCCACAATAGCCCGTCGGTATCCGCTTTCGTATGTAATTGCTGGATTTTATCGATGGCATGAGGGTAGTTTGGGGGGAATACAGGATGGTTATTCATACTGGTGGGCCTCTACGACTCTTGACGCTAGTGCTGCGAAAGCCCTATACATAGTAATTTACAGTACACTTGCTCCCCAGAACGGTGGCAGCAAACTCCTCGGATTTCCTCTCTGCTGCGTCTCCCACTCCATGCTATACCCGTCGGTATCCGCTTTCGTATGTATACTCAGGTCTCTACCGCTGGAGTTCTGGTGAGGTGTCCTATCAAGAGACCGCCGGCTGGTGGCCGTCTACTACAGCCAATAGTAATAGCAATATATACGACTTGTCCATGGGTAGCAGCTATCTCAACCCTCAGTCCAATGGCGTAAAAGATGATGGATTTTCTCTCCGCTTCATCTTTTCCCGTCGGTATCCGCTTTCGTATGTGTATTCTGGCAATTATGGCTGGTATGGAAGTCTGTATGGTCAAGGCTCTATTGGATACTGGAACTCTACTACAGCTAATGGTGCTAGTAATACATATCACTTTAGCATAGATAATGGCAGTGCTGATCCCAGGGATACCCATAACAAAATTTACGGCTGGACTCTCCGCTGCGTCTCCCTCTTCACCAAATACCCGTCGGTATCCGCTTTCGTATGCATTCTCAGGCACCTACGTCTGGGGCTATGGTAGTCTGCTCTACCAGGACTCCCGCGGGTACTGGTGGTCTACCGCAGCCTACAATGATAGTGAAGCGTACAACCTGTACATGAATAGTAGCAGTCTCAACCCCCAGAGTTACTATGGTAAGGTCGGCGGGTTTTCTCTCCGCTGCGTCTCCTACTCCACCAAATACCCGTCGGTATCCGCTTTCGTATGTATTGTCAGGGTTCTTCTATTGGGGTAACAATTATGGCCTAGCTGGCCTGGGCGATCAGGGAACGGGTGGTCACCTACATTCTGCAACACCGGATAGCGGCGTCAGTGATAATATGTACTATCTATACATAACTGGTTCTAATGTTATACCTCAAGGAAACAATAACAAAACTTTTGGTTTCGCTCTCCTGCTCCATTTTCACCTTTTCCCGTCGGTATCCGCTTTCGTATGTGTATTCAGGCTACTACTACTGGGGCAATGGTAACCTGAATGGCCAGGACTCCCTCGGGTACTGGTGGTCTACCGCAGCCTACAGTGATAGTCGCGCGTACAGCCTGGCCATGAGTA